>NZ_APNL01000014.1:0-120912 GCF_040361435.1 Salinisphaera sp. C84B14
AAAAAAAACCCGGACGCGTCGGCGTCCGGGCATGCGGGGTCGTTACAACCCGGCGGATCGACGGCTTAGTTGACGACTTCGAGCGGGCCGTGATCGTCGCAATGATCGCTGTGCGGGTGGTGCAGGTGGCCATCGACGAGATAGTCGACATGATCGCCATGGGGCACCGGCTCATGCCCGCAGCCGGGGCCGTGGACATGGGATGCGTCGTGGCAGCCGCAGTCGTGTGCCGGCGTGCATTGATCGGGGTTCTTGTCCGATACCTCGATCACGTGCTCGTCCACGTGGTCACCGTGCGGATGGTGCAGGTGGCCATCGTGCAGATAGTCCACATGGTCGCCGTGGCGCACGCCGGTGTGCTCGCACTCCGGGCCGTGCGTATGCGGATGGGGCTGATGATGGTCGTGATTGCATTCGGTCATATCGGGCTCCTTTGCTTGGGTTATCGAGAAGACGTGCTTGCGCGGTTAGCGCGAACTCGTGTCCTCGGCTGAATGTTCGAGGGCGGTGACAACGATCTGCAGTACGTGATCGTCGGTCAGCCGGTAATACATATGTTTGGCTTCACGGCGCCGGCTCACCAGCCGCGCGCCGAGCAGCAGCTTGAGCCGTGCCGATACGGTCGTAACCTTTTGATCTTCCAGCGCGGCCAGTTCGGTGACACAGGTTTCGCCGTCCGCCAGCCGTGCCAGCAGGCGCAGGCGATCCGGGTCGGCGAGTGCCTTGAACATATCCGCGGCAAACGAAAGATCAGCATCGATCGGCAGCCGTGGCGGCTGGGGGTCGACCGAATGTTCGCAGGCGCTATGTGTTGTGGCCGTCATCAAAAATCTATCATTCCATGAATCGATGGAATGATAGATTCATGAGCGGGCGCATGCAAGCGTTTTCGATATTTTTCGACGTGTTTGGGCACGCGGGTCAGGCGAGCGCCGGCCGGCCCGAGCCGTGCTTGGGTATTGAACTGGCACCCACATCAACAATTGTTCGCGGTGATAACGCGTGGTTGTGGATACGCGTGCGCCGTCAGCGGCTGCGAAGGTATTGAAAATAAACGACGGATGGGGCCGGATCGATAACGGCTCACCCGTCGAAAAACGCGTCTATTCGGCCGGCGCGGGCAGCTCGGCCGGTGGCGAGGTCCGCTCGGCACCGCCCGCAAACGCGCTCAGGAAGCGTTCGTAGAAGGCGTCCATTCGCAAGGCCGGGGCCGTGGCGCCGGGCGTCATGCCGGTCTGCCACTGCCAGCTATCGATGGCGGCGAGAACGGATGGATCGGTTGAGAGGATATGGATCGGCACGTCTCGCGAGGCCTCGGGCCCGGTGATGATGGGCGCCGGCTGGTGGTCGCCGAGGATGACCAGCACCAGATCGTCGTGCGCGCGCTCGCCGACAAACGAAGCCAGCGTCGCCAACGAATAGTCGATGGCCTTGAGGTACTGGGCGCGGACCCGGTCGGGGTCCTTCCATACCTCGACCGGGGGGTCGCCGGCGCGGGCATAGTCGTCGAACACCTGGCCATCGCCGATCGTGGCCCAGTCCAGCAGCGGCGGAATGGGTACCCACGGTGCATGGCTGGAAATCAGCGCGGCTTCGATCATCACCGGCTGCTCGCCTGCCGGGTCGAGCTCGGCGCGCTGCAGTGCAGTCAGGGTGTACTGATCGGGCATGGTCACCCAGTTGAAGGGCTCGCCTTCATAGCCGAGATCGTCGCTGGCATAGACGCGGTCGTAGCCGAACCAGGCGGCCTCCGGCCAGTCGCGGGTGATGGCCGGCATGACCGCCGCGGTGCGCCAGCCGGCCTGGCCAAAGCGTCGGTTCAGGGATACGCGATCGCTGGCGATCAGCGCCTCGTAGCGCGGCTGGCTGTCGATCCATAGCCCGGACAAAAGCGTGGCGTGGGCCAGCCAGCTCTGGCCGCCCACGGTGGGCGCGGTCAGCCAGCCGCTGCGGGCCGTAAAGCCGGCCTCGCCGATACGCCGTTCGAAGTCGGCCAGCCGTGATTTGACCGTGTCGGCATAAAGGGCGCGCTCGAACAGGGTACGCCCATAGGATTCGACGAATACGAACAACACGTCCTTGCCCGCCAGACCGGCCAGGGTCGTTTCGCCCGGCGTGGGGGAACCACGCAGACCGGCTTCGAAGCGGGCGGTGTCGGCATGGCGGTTCTGGAATTGTTCGACGTGCATCGCCAGGCGGTCGTAGACCGGCGTGGGCCCATGCGGCCCCAGCCAGGCAATGATCAGGCTCACTGCGACGTACACGCCGAGCACTGCGGCCAGCACGCGGCGTTGTGGGCCGCGCGCCTGTGTCCAGGCGCCCAGGGCATGAAACAACAGCGCCAGCAGTAGCAGCAAAACGCCGGCGACCGCGATCAGGGCTACGGCTGCCGGCCAGGGCCCGATCGCCTGAGAGAATACGTTCCAGCCGAAACCGGGCAATTGGCTGTCGCGGGCGAGGTTGAAGGGCCGGCCGAAGGCCAGGCCGGTGGCCCAGTCGGCTAAGGTCAATGTCAGCACACCGGCAAAGACGAGCGTGACCAGCGCACGCAGCGCTCTGTCCTGTACTCGCGCCAGCAGCAATAGCGCAGCGAGCAGCAGGGCGGGCTCGATTGCTGCCCAGCGCCAGTCGCCGCCGGGCAGGCCGGGAACGATGGCAAGCGCATAAAGCGTCAGCAGCGCGACGACAGCGCCTGCAACGGGGGCGAAACGAAAACCGGGCAAAGCGTTAAGCTCCATGGTCCAAAGCGCTCGGCGGTGGCCGTGTTCGGTGGCGCACCGCCGGTACCAGTGTTTCATAGTCCCTTCTGGAGCGGTCGCGATTCGGGCACTTGGCGATGACGCCCAACCGGCGCGCGGCGTTTTGCCTGTGCGTGGTGGATGCGCGAACGCCCCGGCTTCGAGCCGCTGCGCCGTGGGCCAATCGGCGTATACGGCGAATGGCGAATACAACGATTCAAACGCCGGGCGTAGGATCAGAATGCAGCCGATGAGCCGGTCCCGACGCCGGTCCCGGTCGGTGGCTGATTTCATGGTAGCTGTTGTGCGGTAAGAAATACCGGTATGCGCCCCTGGCGCATGCCGGTTTTTTTTTGTCCGGCTTAGAAGGCGTGGCGGTGGTCGGCGGGGGTAATCGTGTCCACCGCCTGATGTTCACGCCGATAGTCGCGTGGCGGAATGCCGGTCACCTTCTTGAACAGCCGCGAAAAATAATAGGGGTCGTCGTAGCCCAGATCGCAGGCGATCTCGGTCACGCTCCATTCGGTGATATCGAGCAGATAGCAGGCGCGGCTGATCTTCAGGCGCTGAAAGGCCTGCATGGGCGTTTGCCCGGTCTGGCGTTTGTATTCGCGGATGAAGTGATAGCGCGATATCGAGCTGGTCGCCGCAACCAGCGCGTCGAGGTCGATACGGTCATGCAGATGCGCCTGCAGCCAGGCCTGCACGCGATCGATATCGAGTGCCGTGCTCCGCTGACTGTGCTGGCGATGCACCAGCGCCATGAACGACAGAATGCTCTGCAGCAGGTTTGCGGCATACACGAAGTGATGATCGCGAAAGCGTTCTGCCACCGTGAGCAGCAGATTCAGGTCGTCGGTCAGGCGTGGATGCAGGCCGACCGGCACCACGAACGTCTCACGCACCTCGGCAATTTCGTCGAAGAAACAGTCGACGGCATCACCGCCCAGATGCGCCCAGTAGATCGACCACGGGTCGTTGCGATTGGCGCAGTAGCTGTGGCGTTCGCCGGCGCGTAGCAGCAGCACGTCCCCCGGGCCGATCGCCTGCTGACGCCCTTCCCGCCGTGCAATACCCGAGCCGGCCAGGCAGTAGATGAACAGATGATCGCGCGGATTGCGCCGGCCCATGCGATGGCCGGCCGCGGTTGGATAGTAGCCCACGCCGTGGGGCAGGCAGTCGCGACACAGCGGGTTGCCTGCCATTGCATCGACCAGCCCCTGCGGAATGATCACGCGCCGGCCGGTGTCGGGCAGCGGCCAGCGCGAGGTTTCTATGCCGGCATCCGCTAGATCACGCATGAAGCAATTTTGTCCAGCCCGGGTCAATTAAAGCCATTTCAGACGGTAGATCAGCATGATCTGATTGGCAATAAATTAGAAATCGGCACGACGGCCCAGGCGGCCGATCGTCGTCGAGAAATAACAATAAGGCGGAGGAGACGAAATGCTGGTGCTCAGCTATTTCGGTCTGTTGGCGAGCCTGGTGCTGCTCGTCGCGCTGACCATGCGCGGTGTGAACATCATCGTGGCCGCGGTTGGCTGTTCGGTGCTGGTGGCCCTGTGCAGCCAGGTGCCGCTGCGCGAGGCCATGCTCGTCGATTACATGGACGGCTTCACCGGTTTTTTCACCACCTGGTTTCCGGCCATTCTGCTCGGCGCCATCTTCGGCCAGCTCATGGATGACAGCGGCGCGGCGAAGGCGATCGCCGGCAAGTCGCGGCAGTGGTTCGGCGAACAGCGGGCGGTCGCGGCCGTGATCGGCGCCGCCGCCATCCTTACCTATGGCGGGGTGAGCGTCTTCGTGGTGGGTTTTAGCGTCTACCCCATCGCCTACGAGCTGTTTCGCGGCGCCGATCTGCCGCATCGCTTCATCCCGGTGGCCATGGTGTTCGGCTCGATCTCCTTCACCATGACCTCGCCCGGTTCGCCCGAGGTTCAGAACCTCATTCCGACCGAATATTTCGGCACCACGCCGATTGCGGGTGGCCTGATCGGCATTTTCAGCGGTCTGCTGATCCTGGCCATCGGCTCGCTGGCTATCCGCCGTACCATCGGCCAGGCAGTGGCCGCGGGCGAAACCTTCGATCCGCCGGCTGCGGCCGCTGCCCGTGCGGCGTCCACGCCGGCGGATCGGCCGGTGCCCATTCTGGCCGCCCTCGCGCCGATGGTGGTGCTCGTGGGCTCGTTCAACGTCTTCTCCTTCGTCTTCGATATTCGCGCGGTGGAGGCGCTGCTGATCGCGATCCTGATCAGCCTGGTGCTCGGCTTCGTGCTGTTGAATCGACGCCTGGCGGCGCGTATCCGCACCCTCGGCAGCGGCGCGGATAACGCCCTGGTCGCCACCGCCAACACCTGTGCGGTGGTGGGCTTCGGTGCGGTGGTATCGCAGACGCCGGCCTTCGATCAGATCGTCGAGCAGCTCACGAGCATGCCCGGCCTGGAATACGCCGGCCTTGCCATGGCGGTGACCGTGATCGCCGGCATCACCGGCTCGGCCTCCGGCGGGCTGGGGATCGCCCTGCCGATTCTGGCGCCCATCTATCAGGGCATGGGGCTGGACAACGGCGCCATGCACCGCATTTCCGCGCTGGCCTCGGGCGGGCTCGATTCTCTGCCGCACAACGGTTATGTGGTGACCACCGTCCGCGTGATCTGCAACGAAACGCATCAACGCGCCTATCCGGCGATCTTCATGGCCAGCGTGCTGGTGCCGTCCATCGTGCTCGCGATCGCGGTGGTGCTGTACACGATTTTTTGACCCGGCGAACGCAGCACAACCCGGTGCATGCTTCGACAGACATCCGTTGATTCGGCGGCTTGACCAGCGCCGACCATTTGAAAGCTAGAAGGTGAATGCCATGACCTCGTCCCAGATCCAGAACATACGCAAGAGTGGCCACGTGCCGCTGTTCATCGACGGCGAATTCGTCGACAGCGCCACCTCGGAGTGGATCGAGTTGAACAACCCGGCCAGCCAGGCGGTTATCGCCCAGGTGCCGGTGGCGACCGACGATGAAATGCAGCGCGCGGTCGAATCCGCCAAGGCGGCGTTCAAGGCGTGGCGCGATGTGCCCACCGTCGAGCGCGTGCGCTATCTGTTCAAGTATCAGGCCCTGCTCAAGGAACGTCAGGAAGACATCGCCCGGGTGCTTTCCGAAGAAACCGGCAAGACCTTTGCCGACGCCATGGGCGATGTCTGGCGCGGGATCGAAGTGGTGGAACACGGCTGCGGCATGACCACCCACATGATGGGCGAAACCGCCGAGAACGTGGCCCGCAATATCGATACCCACAGCTATGTGCACCCGATCGGCGTATGCGCCGGCATCACGCCCTTCAACTTCCCGGCCATGATCCCGCTGTGGATGTATCCGCTGGCGGTGGCCTGCGGCAACAGCTTCATCCTCAAGCCTTCGGAGCAGGATCCGCTCACGCCGGTGATGCTCACCGAGCTGTTCGCCGAAGCGGGCTTTCCCAAGGGGCTGCTCCAGCTCATCCACGGCGACAAACGCCAGGTGGACGCCATTCTCGATCACCCGGATGTGAAGGCGGTGTCGTTCGTGGGCTCGGTCCCGGTGGCCGAGCACGTCTATAGAAAAGGCACGCACAACCTCAAGCGCGTGCAGGCCATGGCCGGGGCCAAGAATCACATGATCGTCATGCCCGATGCCGACAAGGATCAGGTGGTGTCGTCGCTGGTCGGCTCCTCCTGTGGCGCGGCCGGACAGCGTTGCATGGCCATTTCCGTGGCCGTGCTGGTAGGCGAATCCACCCGCGACTGGGTCGACGATATCAAGAACGCGCTGGCCGAGATCCGTCCCGGCGCGCCGGGCGACGACGGTGCCGCCTACGGCCCGCTGATCAACAAGAAATCACGCGACCGCGTACGCGACTTGATCCAGGGCGCGGCCGCCGAGGGTGCCGACGTACTGCTCGACGGCTCGGACTGCACGGTCGACGGCTACCCCGACGGCAACTGGGTTGGCCCCACGCTGTTCGACAACGTCACCACCGACATGGCGATCTATCAGGAAGAGATCTTCGGACCGGCCCTGTGCGTGATGCATGTCGACACCCTCGAAGAGGCGATCGAGCTGGTCAACGCCAACCCCTACGGCAACGGCACGTCGATTTTCACCAAGTCGGGTGCGGCCGCACGCAAGTATCAGCACGAAACCGAAGTCGGCCAGGTCGGCATCAATCTGCCGATTCCGGTGCCGGCGCCGTTTTTCTCCTTCACCGGATCCAAGAACTCCTTCTTCGGCGATCTGCATGCCTATGGCAAGCAGGCGGTGCGCTTCTATACCGAAACCAAGACCGTGATCTCGCGCTGGCCCGAGGACGATGTGCCTTCGGGGCCGAACATGACGATCAATATGCGGTAGGAGGCGGCTATGGATTTCGAACTCAACGACACCCAGATCGCACTGCGCGAGGCCGCTGAGGACTTTGCGAGATCCGCTCTTGCGCCCAAGGCGGCCGAGTGGGACGCCGAGGCCTATTTCCCGCGCGAGGTGATCGCCCAGGCCGGCGAGCTGGGCTTCTGTGGCCTGTATACGCCCGAGGCTCAGGGTGGGCTGGGGCTGGCCCGCCTCGACAGCGCGATGATCTTTGAAGCCTTGTCTGCCGGCTGCACCTCGACCGCGGCCTATATCAGCATCCACAACATGGCGACCTGGATGGTCGCCACGTTCGGCGGCGACGACGTGCGCGAGCAGTGGTGCGGCGAACTCACGGCGGGTGACAAGCTGGCCTCCTATTGCCTGACCGAGCCGGGGGCGGGCTCGGATGCGGCATCGCTCAAGACCAAGGCCCAGCGCGACGGCGACGCCTACGTGCTCAACGGCAGCAAGTGCTTCATTTCGGGCGCGGGCGATACCGATCTGCTCGTGGTGATGGCCCGCACCGGCAAGGCCGGAGCGGGCGGCATCAGCGCCTTTGCGGTGCCCGCGGATGCGCCCGGTATCAGCTATGGGCGCAAGGAACCCAAGATGGGCTGGAACAGCCAGGCCACGCGGACCATCACCTTCGACGATGTGCGCGTGCCGGCGGCCAACCGGCTGGGCGAGGAAGGCCAGGGGTTTTCCATCGCCATGAAAGGCCTCGACGGCGGGCGGATCAATATCGCTTCCTGTTCGCTGGGTACTGCCCAGGCAGCGCTCGACGCCGCCCGCCGCTACATGAGCGAACGCCAGCAGTTCGGGCGCAGGCTGGAAGATTTCCAGGCGCTCCAGTTCAAGCTCGCCGATATGGCCACCGAACTGATCGCGTCGCGCCAGATGGTATGGCTGGCCGCCAGCCGGCTCGATGCCGGACACGGCGAAGCCACCGCGTTCTGTGCCATGGCCAAACGGCTGGCGACCGATCGCTGCTTCGATATCTGCAACGACGCGCTGCAGATCCACGGCGGCTACGGTTATATCCGCGAATACCCGCTGGAACGCCATGTGCGCGACGTGCGCGTGCACCAGATTCTGGAAGGCACCAACGAAATCATGCGCTTGATCATCGCCCGCCGGGTGCTGGCCGATCACGACGGGGATACTCTGCGATGAGCCGCGCACCGTTGCGTATCGAACGCCTCGGCCGCACGGCCGTCCTGACGTTCGATAACCCGCCAGCGCATACGCTGGATGCGGCCGGGCTGCGCGAACTGGCTGCGCAGCTGGACGCGCTCGAAGCCGAGCGCGATATCGCTGCGCTGGTAATCACCGGCGCCGGCGAGCGCTTCTTCTGTGCCGGCGACGATCTCAATATGTATGTCGACGTCAGCCCGGCCGCGGCCCGCGAACTCACCCGCCTGCTGGCGGCGGTGGTGACCCGCCTGCACGGGTTTTCCGGGGTCACGGTCGCGGCGATCAACGGCTGGTGTCTCGGCGCCGGGCTGGAATGCGCGCTGGCCTGTGATACGCGGATCGGCGAAGCCCATGCCCGCTTCGGCCTGCCGGAAGGGCGGGTCGGCCTGCTGCCCTGTGGCGGCGGTACCGCCACGCTGGCCGCCCAGGTCGGTGAAGGCTGGGCCAAGCGGCTGATTCTCTGCGGCGAAACCCTCGATGCCGAAACCGCGCAACGCATCGGCCTGATCGAGGCTTCGGCGGCGAAGGGTGCCAGCCGTGAGGCCGCGCTCGCCCTCGCCGATCTGGCCATGCGTCAGAGCCCGGCCGCGCTTGCGGCCGCCAAGACACTTATCCACGCCAACCGGCATGCTCCGCTGACCGAGGCGCTGGCTAGCGAGCGCGCGGCCTTCGGCCGGCTGTTCGAGGCGCCCGACGCGGCCGAAGGCGTGGCGGCCTTTCTGGAAAAACGCGAGCCCGTATGGGGCCATGTCAGGAGTACGCAATGAATGCCCAGGCGAGCGACACCCAGGTGCTGTTCGAAGAACGCGACGCCGGCAACGGCCGCTGCGTGGCCTTTGCCCAGCTCAACGCCGAGCGCGCCCTGAACGCGCTCTCGCGCACGATGATCGACCGTCTCCAGGCCCAGCTCGATGCCTGGGCCGAGCGCGACGATATCGTCTGCGTGGTATTGCACGGCGCCGGCGAAAAGGCGTTCTGTGCCGGCGGAGACGTTATCGGTCTCTACCAGGCAATGACCAATAGGGGCGCTGCCCCCAGCCCCGAAGCCGAGGCCTTCTTTGCCCACGAATACCGCCTCGACCACCGCATACACCGCTATCCCAAGCCGGTGCTGTGCTGGGGCACCGGCACGGTGATGGGCGGCGGGCTCGGCCTGATGGCAGGCGCCAGTCATCGCGTGGTGACCGAGCGCAGCAAGATCGCCATGCCGGAAGTCACGATCGGGCTGTTTCCGGACGTGGGCGCGAGCTGGTTTCTGGGGCGCATGCCGCAGCGTATCGGTCTGTTTCTCGGGCTTACGACGACGCCCATGCAGCCGGGCGACGCCCTCTGGCTGGGCCTGGGTGATTACCTTGTCGACTCCGGCCAGCGCGAGGCGGTGTTTGCATCGCTCACCGAGCTGGACTGGCAAGGCGAACGCCGTGCCGACGATGCCGTGCTGGCCCGCGCGCTGCGCGATTTCGAGGATGGCGCTGCGAGCGATAAGGCGCGCCACGAATCCGCCTTGTTCGCCCGTCAGCACAGCATCGCCCGGCTTACCGATGCGGCCACCGTGGCCGAGTTTCACGAGCGCCTGGCCAGACAGGCCGAAACCGACGACTGGTTTGCCCACGGTGCCAAGGCCATGGCCGGCGCGTCGCCGTTGTCGTTGGCCGTGGTGCATCGCCAGCTCGCCGGCGATCCGAAGCGGTCGATAGAACAGGTTTTTCAACGCGAGCTGGCGATGGCCGTTGCCTGCACGCGCCGGCCCGATTTCGCCGAGGGCATACGTGCCTTGCTGGTCGACAAGGACAAGAACCCGCAGTGGTCGCCGGCCACGCTCGACGCGGTCGAAGAACAACAGATAGCGGCCCATTTCGAGCTGCCCGATGACTACGCACAGCATCCGCTGGCCGACCTCTAGCGGTCGCCAACCAGCGGTTAAAAAAGATAAAGACACAAGACAAGGAGGAGAATATGGCTGCCAGAATCGCTTTTATCGGCCTGGGCAACATGGGCGCGCCCATGGCCGCCAATCTGATCGAAGCCGGCTATCAGCTCACCGTTTTCGATCTGGTGGAGCAGGCCATGGCCGATGCCGTGGCCCAGGGCGCCAAGCGCGCCAATAGCGCGGCCGATGCGGCCAGCGGTGCCGAGATCGTCATCTCCATGCTGCCGGCGGGCAAGCACGTGGCCGAACTCTATCAGGGCGAAGCCGGCCTGCTGGCTGCGGTGGCCGAAGGTACGCTGCTCGTCGACTGTTCGACCATCGACGCCGAAACGGCGCGCCAGGTCGCGGCCGCGGCCAGCGAACGCGGCCTGCCGATGCTCGATGCGCCCGTATCCGGCGGCGTGAACGGCGCCAAGGCCGGCGGGCTGACCTTCATGGTGGGCGGCGAGGCCGACGCGGTGGAACAGGCCAGTCCGTTGTTCGACGTCATGGGCAAGACCTATTTCCATGCCGGGCCGGCCGGCGCGGGCCAGGTCGCCAAGATGTGCAACAACATGCTGCTGGGCATTCTCATGACCGGCACCTCGGAGGCCATCAATCTGGCCGTGGCCAACGGCCTCGACCCGAGCGTGGTGTCCGACATCATGAAAAACGCCTCGGGCGGCAACTGGGCGCTCAACGTCTACAACCCCTATCCCGGCGTGATGGACAACGCCCCGGCCTCGAACGGCTATAAGCCCGGCTTCGGCGTGGATCTGATGTTGAAGGACCTGGGCCTGGCCACGGATTCCAGCCTGAAGAAAGGCGTGGCCACGCCGCTGGGTTCGATGGCGCGCAACCTCTACTCGGTGCATAGCCAGGCCGGGCACGGCGGCGACGATTTCTCGAGCATTCTAAACCTGCTCAAGGGCTATGGCGACAAAAGCGTCGACGCCTGAACAGCGGCGTTTTCAAGGCGAAAAAACATAATCACGGCGGCCGCACACCGGACCGCCGACTGCGAGAAGGAGACCACGATGCAATCGGCAGACGCATTCAAGGCCGCACGCCAGCAGCTGTTGGACATGCGCGAGGACTACGAGCGCGCCTACGCGGCCTTCAAATGGCCGGAACTCGACGAGTTCAACTGGGCGCTGGACTGGTTCGACGACTACGCCCGGGGCAACGACAAGATCGCCTTATGGCTGGTCGATGCCGACGGCAGCGAACAGCGCTACAGCTTCGAGGCCCTGCGCCAGCGCTCGAATCAGGTGGCCAACTTCCTGCGTGACCACGACCTCGGCCGCGGCGATACGCTGCTGGTGATGCTCGATAACGTGGTTGAGCTCTGGGAGACGATGCTGGCCGCGATCAAACTGGGCGCGGTGGTCATTCCGGCCACAACCCTGTTGTCGCAGAAGGACCTGGGCGATCGTCTCGGCCGTGGCGGGGTGACCCATATCCTGGCCGCCGAAGAACATATCGCCAAGTTCGAAGGCGTGGCCGACGGTCTGACCTGTATCGCCGCGGGTGAGCCGGTCGGGCAATGGATCGGCTATGAAGCGGCCTACGAATGCGCCACCGAGTTCGAGCCCGTGGGCACCACCCACGCCACCGATCCCATGCTGTTGTATTTCACCTCCGGCACCACCTCCAAGCCGAAGCTGGTGCTGCATACGCATCAGAGCTATCCGGTCGGCTCGCTGTCGACCATGTACTGGCTCGGCCTGCAGCCGGACGATATCCATTTCAATATCAGCTCGCCGGGCTGGGCCAAGCATGCCTGGTCCAATCTGTTCGCGCCCTGGGATGCCGGCTGTACCGTGTTCGTCTATCGCAGCGCGCGTTTTTCGGCGCCGCAAGCGCTGCAGGTCATTGCCGACAAGGGTGTGACCAGCCTGTGCGCGCCGCCCACCGTCTGGCGGCTGCTTATCCAGGAAGATCTGTCGGCGTTTGATGTGAAGCTCAAAAGCCTGGTCGGCGCCGGCGAGCCGCTCAACCCGGAAGTGATCGCCCGGGTGGAACGCCTCTGGGGCCTCAAGATTCGCGACGGCTATGGCCAGACCGAAACCACCGCCCAGATCGGCAACCCGCCCGGCCAGCCGATGAAGTCCGGCTCCATGGGCCGGCCGCTGCCGGGCTATAAGATCGCGCTGCTCGATGCTTTCGACGAAGAGGGTAACGAAGGCGAGATCGCCATCGACGTACGTGCCGATCGACCGCTCGGGCTCATGCAGGAATATCGCGACGACCCCGAGCGCATGGCCCAGGCCCTGCACGACGGCTATTACCGCACGGGCGACGTCGCCAGCCGCGACGAAGACGGCTACTACTGGTATGTCGGCCGTGCCGACGACGTGTTCAAGTCCTCCGACTATCGCGTGTCGCCGTTCGAGCTGGAGTCGATCCTCATCGAGCACGAATCCGTGGCCGAGGCGGCCGTGGTACCCGCGCCCGACGATCTGCGCCTGAACGTGCCCAAGGCCTATGTCGTGCTGCGACGTGGCCACGAACCCGGACGCGAGGCGGCGAAGGCGCTGTTCGAATTCAGCCGCGAGCGCATGCCGGCCTATATGCGTATCCGCGAACTCGAGTTCGCCGAGCTGCCCAAGACCATTTCCGGCAAGATCCGGCGCGTCGAGCTGCGCGCGCATGCCGCCGGCGACGACAGGGGCGAGTTCGCCTATAGCGAAACCGATTTTCCCGAGCTCAAGGCATAGCGCGGGCTACAAAAAGCAGGGCCCCGGTCGGGGCTGTCCGCAGCCCCGGCATCGCGGCGTGCCAGCGTTTGGAATCAGCCGGCCTTGTCTGGAAATCGGCTTATCAGCTGGCCCGTTCCCGTGTCGGCCTCACCGCCATCCAGTGCGAACCATAGGAATGCTGCGGTTGGCACGGTAAAGAAAAGCGAGGTCGCCGCGCCCGCCAGGCGCTCGCCCCAGCTGTCGTGCGTTTGCTTTCGTGTGGGCCGCCGTGTCATCCCCTACGACGTTACTGGCTCGAGCGGTTCGCGGCTAGCCGTTGAATGCGCCAGGCGAAAGTGGGCGTCAGTCGCGTTGCGCACAGGCGGCACAGGTGCCGCCGATTTCGATGGTTTCGTGATCGATGGTGAAACCGGCGCGCTTGGCCTCGCGTGCGAGGGCGGTATCCACGGCCGGACTGGGGATTTCGGCCACGCGCTCGCAGGCCCGACAGATCAGAAACTTCGGATGGCCGTCGCCGTGGGCAGCGTCGCAGCCGATGAAGGCGTTGAGCGATTCGATCTTGTGAACGAGGCCGGCATCGAGCAGGAAATCCAGCGCACGATAGACCGTGGGCGGGGCCGCGTTGCCGCGTTCGGCGTTGATCGAATTGAGCAGATCGTAGGCCTTGGTGGGCCGGTGATTTTCCCAGATCAGTTCAAGCACGCGGCGACGAATCGCGGTCAGGCGCAGCCCCTTTTGCGCACAAAGCGTTTCGGCGCGGGCCAGGGCATCGTGGATACAGGCGCCGTGGTCGTGGCCGCTGGCATCGAATACGGAGTTCGCGGGGGCTTCAATCATAGGGGCGAGCGTGCACGCTTCGAGTCTAAAAGGCTAGGGTTAACAGGCCCTAGACACCCGATACGTGCGCACGTTCATGATGGGGGCAGTGATTGCTGCGTGTGAGTCGATAATTCTGGATATGGGCCGCGGCCAGCAGCAAGCCACCGACAACCGTCACCCCGCGCTCTAGGCTTTCTGCGCCCAGCGCATGGGCGCCGAATGCGGCCAGCACCAGCATCAACACACCGAACACGCCCAGCGCCGGCACGCTCGCGTGCCGATGGCGCCAATACCCCATGCCGAGCGCGATGGCGGTGGTGGGCACAACCACCACCAGAATGATCTGGTGGAAAGTGGTATGCGAGACGAAGGAAAACCCGAACACCGGGAACAGCGCGATCAGCAGCGGAAGCACCAGGCAATGAACCAGGCAGATGCCCGAAAGGATGACTGCGGCCTTGTCGAGTTTGCCGGTAACATTGGAAGACGAGCCTAGGCTCACGGCGATGCCCTGAACGAAAAATATTCAATCGTTAGTATATAACATTTTAAGCGGAGCAAGCGATGGGACACACATTTATCGGGCAACAGGCACGGCGGTGGCTGCTGTTTACCGTGACCGGCGTACTGTCGCTGCCGCTCGTGGCCTGCGGCACGGCCGAGGCGCCCGACTGCGGCGCGCTGCGCGTGGACGAGCCGTGGGTGCGTGCCGCGCCCCAGGGCGCGGACGTGATGGGCGCCTATTTCACCCTCGTCAACGACGGCGAAGACAAGGTGGTGGTCAATGGCGTGTCCAGCACCCAGTTCGACCGCGCCGAAATGCACGAAACCGTGGTCAACGACGATGGCCAGGCGAGCATGCAGCCGATCGAGCGCGTGGTGGTGGCACCAGGCGAAGAGGTTGCCTTTGAAGCCGGCGGGCGTCACGTGATGCTGTTCTCCCCCAGTCAGGCGTATGCCACGGGCGATCAGGTGGAGCTGGTGCTGGCCTGCGGTGCCGATCAGGCCGAGCTGCCGGTGGCCGCCACCGTGCGCGCGGACGGCCCGGACGAACAGATGCAGCACGATGGGCACGACATGGGCGACATGAATCACGGCGATGCCGCGCACGAAAACGACGAACCGGCGCTGTCCGAGGACAGCGACAATGCCGGCAGCGCCAACGAAGACTCGGCCAGCGCCGAATAGGAAGCTCATGCGTTTTACCAAGATGCACGGTCTGGGCAACGACTTCGTGGTGCTTGACGGCACGCAGGCGCCGGTGACCCTCGACGAAGTCTGCGCGCGGGCGATCGCCGATCGGCATTTCGGTATCGGCTGCGACCAGATTCTCATCGTGGAAGCGGCGCGTAGCGCCAACGCCGATTTCGGCTATCGCATTCTCAACTCGGACGGTAGCGAATCCGGCCAGTGCGGCAACGGGGCACGCTGCTTTGCGCGCTATGTGCGCGAGCAGGGGCTGACCGACAAGC
The DNA here is from genome assembly GCF_040361435.1 of Salinisphaera sp. C84B14. Taxonomy (NCBI): domain Bacteria; kingdom Pseudomonadati; phylum Pseudomonadota; class Gammaproteobacteria; order Salinisphaerales; family Salinisphaeraceae; genus Salinisphaera; species Salinisphaera sp. C84B14. Next base: position 15,219 of record NZ_APNL01000014.1, read on the forward strand.
GCGAGATCGTGGTCGATGTGCGCGACGGCCAGATGGTGCTGGAAAGCCTCGGCGACGAACATTATCGCGTGGCGCTCGGTATACCCGCGTTCAACCCGGCCGATATCCCCTTGTGCGGCTTCGATACGGCCGATGAATACCGGCTCGACGATGTCGCCGGGCGTACGATATGTTTCGCGGCGCTCTCGATCGGCAACCCGCACGCGGTTTTACGCGTAGATGATATCGATAGCGCCGATGTCGAGTCTGTCGGCCCCGCGCTGGAAAGCCATCCGGCCTTTCCCGAGCGGGTGAACGTGGGCTTTATGCAGGTCGTCACGCCGCAGCATATTCGGCTGCGGGTCTACGAGCGCGGCGCCGGCGAAACGCTGGCCTGTGGCAGCGGCGCGGCCGCTGCGGCAATCGTGGGTATGCGCGCCGGTGTGCTCGAACCCAGCGTGGCCGTCGAGCTGCCCGGCGGCACGGCAACCGTGGACTGGGCTGGTGAGGGTAGGCAGGTATATTTGAGTGGGCCGGCCGAGCGCGTATTCGACGGCGAACTGGTATCGTCGAAGGCGGGCGGTTGAAACGAATAGCCGCGGCATGGCGCGATTCGTGCGTTGCCTGGAAACGGGCACTTTTACACCTCTTGGACGAGATGCTCCGACATGAACGAAGCCGAAAAACAAACGCCAGCGCCGGCCCTGGATGAAGCCGAAGTTGCAGCCTACCTGCAGGCACACCCGGGCCTGATCGACCGCTATCCGGCGGTGTTGGAAGCGCTGGAGGTGTCCCACGACAGCGGCAACGCGGTTTCGCTGATCGAGCGCCAGGTTGCCGGCCTGCGCACCACCAACCGCCAGCTGCAGGCCCGCTTCAACGACCTGGTGGAAACCGCCCGCGACAACGAACAGCGCGTGGTCCAGCTCAATCGCATGGCCAAGGTGCTTGTCACAGTGCAGAGCGCGGCCGAACTGGTGCCGCAACTCACGCAATGCCTGCAACAGCATCTGGACGTGGACGATATCTATGTCGGGCTGTCGGGCACGGCCGCCGATGTCGAAGCCCTGGCCGATGGCCAGATCCATGCGATTACCGACGAAAGTCCTGCCGGCAAGGCGCTCACCAACGTCTATCGCCGCGGCAAGCCGATCTGCGGGCCGATCTCCGAACAGCAATCCGAAGCGCTTTTTGCCACGCGCAGCAACGATGCGCCGGCCATGGCGAGCGCAGCCATGATTCCGCTGGGCGCGCGCGGCGTGCACGGGGCCCTGGTGCTGGCCAGCCGCAAGGGCGATCGCTTCGTGCCGGAGGTCGGCACGCTGTTTCTGGAACTGACGGGCGAACTCGTCACCGCCGCGCTGCAACGCCTGCTCGGCCGCGACGCGTTGCCGTAGCCGCGATTCGTCTGCACGTCACCTCGTGAGCGCGCTGGCCGACCGGGTCGATGCCTTTCTGGCTCATCTCGCCCATGAGCGGCGCATGTCGGCGCATACCCAGTCCGCCTATGCACGCGATCTGGGCAGTGCCGCCGACTGGCTGCAGGAGCGGGGGCTGACGGACTGGGGCCGTGTCACCACCGCCGATCTGCGCGAGTTCGTGGCCGGCCGTCATCGCGCCGGCCTGAAGCCGGCCAGCCTGGCCCGGCTGGTTTCCGCGCTGCGCAGCTTCTATGTCTGGCAGATGCGCGAGGGTCTGGCCCGACGCAACCCGGCCACCGACGTACGCGCGCCCAAACGCCCGGTACGCCTGCCGGAAACCGTGGACGTCGACGATCTGGCCGCGATGCTCGACGTGACCCCCGAAGACGATCTCGAAATTCGCGACCATGCCCTGCTGGAGCTGTTCTACTCTGCCGGCGTGCGTCTGGCCGAAGCCGTAGGCCTGGATATCAGCGACGTGGATCTGGCCGCGGGTGAGGCGCGCGTGCTCGGCAAGGGTTCGCGCCAGCGCAGCGTGCCGATCGGCTCGCGGGCGATCGCCGCACTTCGAAATTGGCTCAAGGTCCGCCCGCAGCTGGCAGCAGCCAACGAAACGGCACTGTTCGTCTCCCAGCGCGGCAGCCGGCTGTCGCGCTCGAGCGTGGCCGCCAGAATGCAGCGCTGGGCGCAACAGCACGGCCTGCCCGTACATCTGCACCCGCACAAGCTGCGCCATTCCTTTGCCACCCATCTGCTCGAATCCAGCGCCGACCTGCGTGCGGTGCAGGAACTGCTCGGCCACACCAATATCGGCACCACCCAGATCTATACCCACCTGGACTTCGCCCACCTGGCCAAGGTCTACGACGCTGCCCACCCGCGTGCCGGTCGGCGCGCCGATTCCGACGAGGCTTAGCTTCAGCCCGAGCGGCTTCTCCGCCCCCTGCGCCGACTCCGACCTTTGTACAACGCCCTGCATGCGCTTTGGCCGCTAAGCTGAACGGTGGCCGAACGGCCCCGCGAGACGATCGCTTGAATCGGCTCGCGCATGGCCCCAACTCGAAACAGATCGACGTCAACGCAGGGCAAACGCTTTGAAACAATTCGACGGCACAACAATTCTCGCCGTACGCCATAACGGCAAGGTGGCCCTGGCCGGCGATGGCCAGGTTTCCATGGGCGACACCATGTTCAAGGGCAATGCGCGCAAGGTGCGCCGGCTCTATAACGACAAGGTTCTCGCCGGCTTTGCAGGCGGCACGGCCGACGCCTTCACGCTGTTCGAGCGTTTTGAAGGCAAGCTTCAGGAACACGGCGGCCAGCTCGTCAAAGCCGCGGTGGAAATGGCCAAGGACTGGCGTACCGACCGCGCGCTGCGGCGCCTGGAAGCGCTGTTGCTGGTGGCCGACGAAACCGCCACGCTGATGATCTCCGGCAACGGCGACGTCATGGAGCCGGAATTCGCCTGTATGGCGATCGGCTCGGGCGGCTCCTATGCCCAGGCCGCGGGTCGCGCGCTGGTCGAACATACCGACATGGATGCGCCCACCATCGCCGAAACCGCGATGCATATCGCAGCCGATACCTGCATCTATACCAATCACCACATCACCGTCGAGGTGCTGGACAATGTCTGATACAGCCTCCGAGACCATGGCCGACGACAACCGCGAACAAACCGCTGCGTTGCCGCGCCACGAAATGACGCCGCGCGAGATCGTGGCCGAACTCGACCGCCATATCATCGGCCAGGGCGAAGCCAAGCGCTCGGTCGCCATCGCGCTGCGCAACCGCTGGCGGCGCATGCAGCTGGATGAATCCATCCGCGGCGAGATCACGCCCAAGAACATTCTCATGATTGGCCCGACCGGCGTCGGCAAGACCGAAATCGCCCGCCGCCTGGCCAAGCTTGCCAATGCCCCGTTCACCAAGATCGAGGCGACCAAGTTCACGGAAGTGGGCTATGTCGGCAAGGAAGTGGATTCCATCATCCGCGATCTGGTGGAAGTCGCCATCAAGATGACGCGCGAAGCCGCCAAGAAGGCCGTGCGGATCAAGGCCGAGGACGCCGCCGAAGAACGCATTCTCGATGCGCTGCTGCCCAAGCCCAGCAGCTGGGAAGAAGCCGGCGAATCCGACCAGAAGGCGGTCGAGTCCACCGCCACGCGTCAGGTATTTCGCAAGCGTCTGCGCGAAGGCAAGCTCGACGACAAGGAAATCGAGCTGGAGCTGCAGCAGGGCGGCCAGAGCTTCGAGATCATGGCGCCCCCGGGCATGGAGGAGATGACCAATCAGCTCCAGTCCATGTTCCAGAACATGAAGGGCGACAAGACCAAGCGCAAGAAGATCAAGATCAAGGACGCCTACCGTCAGATCGTGGACGAAGAGGCGGCCAAGCTGGTCGACGAAGAGCAGATCAAGTCCCAGGCCATCGATCAGGTGGAGAACTCGGGCATCGTCTTCATCGACGAGATCGACAAGGTCTGCAAGCGCTCCGATGCGGGCGGCTCGTCCGGCGGCGATGTGTCGCGCGAAGGCGTGCAGCGCGACCTGCTGCCGCTGGTGGAAGGCTCGACCGTGTCCACCAAGTACGGCATGGTCAAGACCGACCATATTCTGTTCATCGCCTCGGGAGCGTTCCATGTGGCCAAGCCCTCGGACCTGATCCCCGAGCTGCAGGGCCGTCTGCCGATTCGGGTCGAACTCGACGCGCTCAAGGCCGAAGACTTCGTGCGCATCCTCACCGAGCCGCACTGCTCGCTCACCGAACAGTACGGCGCGTTGATGAACACCGAAGGCGTAACAATCGAGTTCACCGACGACGGCGTACACCGCATCGCCGAGATGGCCTTCAAGGTCAACGAAGGCACCGAGAACATCGGCGCCCGGCGCCTGCACACCGTCATGGAACGGCTGATGGAGGAAATCTCCTTCGAAGGCCCGGACAAGGCCGGTGAAACGCTCAAGGTCGATGCCGAATACGTCGACTCCAAGCTCAAGGATCTGGCGGCCGACGAAGACCTGTCGCGCTACATCCTGTAACGCGGGCGCGCTATGCTCGAGTCCGACAGGTCGGTCTCGAGCGCGGCATTGCTCGAACGAGCCGGGGCGGGTTTATCCTGTCCCGGCTTTTTCATGCCCTCAACCAAGGCGAACGCCATGGATGCACCCACCGACATCACCCTGCATCAGAAATCCAAGGTTCTGGAGGTCGAATACCCCGACGGCGCGAACTACAAGCTGCCGCTGGAATACCTGCGCGTGTACTCGCCGTCCGCCGAAGTACGCGGCCACGGCGGGCCCATGCAGCTGGTCACCGGCAAGCGCGACGTCGGCGTGGAAAAGATCGAACCGGTCGGCAACTACGCCATCCAGCTCTACTTCGACGACGGCCACAACACCGGCATCTTCTCCTGGCAGACGCTGCGCGAGCTCGGCGATCAGTACGAAGATAATTGGAACGACTACCTCAAACGGCTGGAAGACGCCGAAGCCTCGCGGGGCAAGCTCTGGCACTGACTGCTTGGCGTAGCGCAGGCTGCGTCGTATAGTGCATTACAAATGCAATGCGTCGAGGCGTCGCCATGAAAACTGCTTCAATCCCCGCTGTGCGTGTTTCACCAGATCTGCGTGAGGCCGCTGAACGGGTACTCCGCGACGGAGAAACGCTGTCTGCGTTCGTGGAAGCGTCGATTCGCGAGCAGGTCCATGCACGGGAAAGCCAGGAGGCATTCATCGCACGCGGTCTGGCAGCGCGCGAAGAAGCACAGCGCACCGGCGAATACTTCACGGTGGATGAAGTCCTCGATGGGCTGGACGCGATCGCCGAAGAGAACGCCCGGGCGGGCGACACGTGACCTACCGCGTGGTCTTTACGCGCCAAGCGCGTGACGATCTGACGCGTCTGTACGATTTTCTCGACAAGCGTGACCCCGCCGCCGGCGCCAACGCGCGTGTCGCCATACGCAAGGCGTTCGGTCTGCTCGCCGATTTCCCCTTTACCTGCCGCAAAATATCCGAAGAAACCTCGTTCCTGCGCGAGCTGGTCATCAGCTTTGGCCGGGCTGGCTATGTCGCCCTGTTCGAAATCAGCGATGGGGCGACCGTAACCGTTCTTGCGGTTCGTCATCAGCGCGAGCGGGACTATCTCTAGCCGCGGGCTGGCGCAGCCGATTGAGGTCCTCTCGTATATTTGGACGGGGTCCGGGGGCAGTATGTGGAATTCGTCGCACGGGCTAAAAGTCTTGAGCTAATCGTTTCTTGAAGCTCGAAACTGAATAAAGTGCCCGCGGCTAAAACGCTTGCTGTGGTGCTGCCCCAGCTTGCTGCGTAGGCGAAGTGCCGGCAGTAAGGCTACCAACCGCTCGCTTATGGGCTGTTGTTCAACTTCCTTTTGATGTCTGCGATTGACTGCTGGCGTTTTATATAGCTTTCGAAAATCTCGTGGACCTCTTCCATTTGGTCACACATGAGTTGCGAGGGTTGCCGATTCGCATCCGCCATCAACTTGCCGGCCTCGTCGGACGTATCGATGTAGCGATCACTTTCGCCGTACGCCTTGGTTAGTGACCGCATCTGTTGATGGGCCTCGCGTTCGTTATCCGAGTTCTCGATGTAGCCATTGATAAGCTCGGCATTCTCGGCCATCTGCTTATCCAGATTCGCGCGGTTGCACTCCATTTCAGAGGCAGCAGCGGCTTGCCCCCATGTGGTAGCAAAAAGCAAAGCGGCGATTAGTTTTGTCTTGCCTGGCAGGGTCATCAATGCACTCCGATGTAGCGGCTCGCATCTTACCCGCCCTGTGAGACAGGCCGCTAAATGGGCAGCACTTGCGACCCTTCGTGCGCGCTCCGGGGGCACTATGAAATGTCCCCGAATATGAAAGCCGCGCACCGAGCTATGGCATCAGACGTCTAGCACCACTGGTTTACCGGCTGCCGGGTGCGTAGTACGTTCAATGGCCAGAACAACAATCGATGGATGGAGATAAAACCATGTCGCGAGCGCCTCTGGACGATGCCCGGTTGACCACCCTCAGCGAGTCCGTGGGGCTCGATCTCTCGCCCGAACGCCGCGCTGGTCTGATGCCCGCGCTCGACGGTCTGCTACAGCAGTTCGACGTGCTGTACGGCATCGAAGTCGACGAAAATGCGCCGCTGCACTCCTTTGACGCCCGCTGGGGAGAGACGAAATGAACGACATGCTCTTACTGTCGGCAACCGAACTCGGGCAGAAAATCAAGCCTGGCGAGATCTCTCCCGTCGAAGCGGTCGACGCCTGCCTCGCCCGTATCGAAGCGACCGAACCCAATCTCAACGCCTATGTGCGTGTCCTGGCGGACGAGGCGCGCGCCGCAGCCAATCAGGCAGAACAGGAAATCGCGGCCGGGCAATGGAAAGACCCGCTGCATGGCGTGCCCGTCGCGCTGAAGGATCTCTACGACCTGGCTGGCGTGCCTACCACCGCCTCGTCCCGTGTGCGCGAAAGCTGGACTCCGGATGCCGACAGCGCCGCCGCCGAGCGGCTCAAGGCCGCCGGTGCCATCGTCCTGGGCAAGACGCATACCCACGAATTTGCCTGCGGCATCGTTACGCCCACCACGCGCAACCCCTGGGACACCGAGCGCACGCCCGGCGGTTCCAGCGGCGGCTCCGGTGCCAAAGTGGTATCGGCCGGCGCGTTCATGGCGATGGGCTCGGACACTGGTGGCTCGATCCGTATCCCCGCTGGTCTATGCGGTACGGTCGGCCTCAAGCCCACCTTTGGGCGCGTCAGCCGGGCAGGCATCACTTCGCTTTCCTGGGGGCTCTACCACGCCGGCCCGCTCACGCGCACGGTCGAGGACGCCGCCACCTGCGTACAGGTGCTCGCCGGTTACGACCCGCGCGACCCCGGCTCGGTGGACGAGCCCGTGCCGGATTATTCAGCCGGGCTGCGTGACGGCATCAAGGGACTCCGCGTTGGTGTACCCAGCAATTATTTCTTCGACCAGCTGGACGAAGAAGTTGAAGCTGCCGTTCGCAAGGCCTACGAACAACTGGAATCGCTTGGCGCGGAACTTGTCGATGTGGCCCTACCGATGCCCGAACAGCTCGGCGCAGTCGAGTTCGCCATCCTGTTGCCCGAAGCCAGCGACTATCACTGCCAGATGCTGCGCGACGGCGCCCATCTCTATAACGACGACGTGCGCGTCATGGTCGAAGCTGGCGAATTCGTGCCTGCCACCACCTATACCCGTGCCCAGCGTGTGCGCAATCTGCTGCAGCAGGAATTCCGCAAGCTCTACGGCACAGTGGACGTCATCGTCGCACCTACCGTCGCCGCCTCGGCCGTCACCGCCGGCACCGAGTCCATCACCTGGCCGGACGGCAGCGAAGAACCGCTTATCTCCGCCTACACGCGCTTCGCCGTGCCGGGTAACGTCACCGGCCTGCCGTGCCTGAGCGTGCCCTGCGGTTTCTCGTCTGAAGGTCTGCCGATTGGCTTTCAGGCTATCGGCCGGCCCCTCGACGAAGCGACCTTTCTACGCTTGGGCGCCGCCTACTAGGCCGCCACGGATTGGCACAAGCGCCGGCCGGATATGTGATGTCGGCTAGGTAATTCGAGAAGCAGCGTTCATAGTCGGCACTCTAATCGTCTTAGGCGCCATTTTCTATATCACGAAATATTTCAATTTAGTCGCATGAAAATACTTTGGTTGAATTTTGTTCAGCATCCAATTTTAGGGGATTTGAGTCTAGATTTTCGATTGAGTAATTGCGAGCCTGCGTCGGTTGTCTATCTTGCAGGCGAAAATGGAACCGGAAAAACCGCGATTCTCAACGCTATTTACCGAATTTCTAGATTGGAGCCTGCTCCCGCCGATTCAGACGGAGGGGTTCAAAAAATTGGAATGATTCTCTCGCCGAAAGAGCAGGACGTCTTGAGTAAAGTTGATGACCCTAACCTTTCAGGTCGAGATGTCCTTGGTAGTAAAATAGAGCTAACTATAGACGAGTCGCGAGAAGCTTGGGGTAAATTTAGTCTAGTTGCTGAAATTAATGGATATAAAAAAGAATTACGAAACGCCATTTTTTCGAAGCCCAATACGCAAAATTTATTTAAGGTTTTGTTTTCAAATGTTGCGATAAATTTTACGCCTAAAAGCATAGCTTCAGTATCGTCGAAAGCTTTGGATGAAAGTGCGGAGAGTAGTAAGAGCTCAGAAAATCTCGCTACGGAGATTGCTCAGCTTTTAATCGACGTTCAGGCTTTAGACGATGCTGATTTTACTAGGTGGGGGCGTGAAAATGTCGGAAACGAGGTGATCCATTCCGCTTTGGATTTGCGGATCAAACGTTTTCGAAAGGCGTTTAATTTGATATTTCCTGCTAAAAAATATCAAGAAATTCGAAATTATAAGGGGGTAAAGAAAGTCGTATTTTCCGATCGCGGAAAAGAGTGTTTTATTGAAGATTTAAGCTCTGGTGAAAAACAAATCGTCTTCCGTGGAGGGTTCTTTTTAAAAGACTCAGAGGCTTTAGCTGGTGCGCTTAAGCTCATTGATGAGCCTGAAATTAGCTTGCATCCAGATTGGCAGCTTAGGGTAATGGAGTTCTATAAAACTATAGCAAACGTGGGGGCCAGTAGTTCGGAGAGTCAGATTATCGCGGCGACTCACTCTCCCTTTATTCTTCACAATATAAATGATGACAAAAGTCTTCCGGTTGTGCTGAAAAGGGACGAAGCTGGGGAAATATATTCCGAAAAGAATCCATCGTTTTATGGGTGGACTCATGAAAAAGTCGTACAGTCCGCGTTTAATATTGGAATTAATTTAGACGACCGGTCGCCTTTGATTTTAGTAGAAGGAGAGACGGATGAGTGGTATTTAAATAAAGCTATTGATGTTCTAAATCCGGCTATTGAAGATGCAGAAGTAAAATGGGTTGGCGCGCTTAATGATCGTGGCGACGCCGAATTTACCGGCGATAAGGCGTTGAATCACGTCTTGGCATTCGTGAAGTCTAATCCAGATTTGATAAATAAGACGATAGTTCTGCTTTATGATGGCGATACTCGAAAACCTGATATACGCCTTCGTGGCGTAGCCGCGCTTTCTATGCAGTATCGTCCGAGTTGCGCCAGTTCAAGCGGTATTTCTAAGGGAATCGAGAACTTGCTTAATTTGCCGGAGTCGATCGATCTAGAAAGCTATGCCGATGAGAACGTAAAAGACGACGGTTACGGAATAAAGTCGATAATAAGGACTCTTAATAAGAAAGAGCTCTGTAAAGATATTATTCGACTGCCAGAGAATGAATTGAACGACGTATTTTCGGAATTCGAAGCTCTGTTCGAACGTCTCAAAGTGATAATTCAGTCTATAAAGCAGAGCGAAGATCGCTAGCTTGGCCTTCGGTGCATAAATGTGGAGTTGACGTGGGTCGGCTATCGTGGGCCACAAGCCCAGTGAGAGACCTTGCTCAGCCGGAATGCGAGTATCTTAATCTCATTCCTATGCCTTTTCCCGAACTGCTCTAGACTCCATAAATACCTTGAGAGCGAGTAATGTTCTTCGTGTCGGCTGAGGCGCGTTGCGTCTGAGTCGCGTCGGCGTAAGAGATCGAACGTTGTTTGCTGGCCCGGTGATTCTGGCTGTGGGCTGCCGGGTTTTGCTAGTTGACCGCATGGACGATGTCGATCTACTGCTGGACGCGATTTGCGTCCTCGACGGCGATGGGGGACAGTATCCTAGGCTCAATCGCTCAGATCGCGACGAGCGCCAAGAACGGCGTAGGTCCTCCAGCTAAATATACTGTCGCCCGATCGCCGCGCCGGTTCAGCATGTGTACGAACCGCGGAATAGTTAACCGGTGAAAGGCGTGCGCGGCAGGTCGATGCTGTCTGACTTTCTCGCCTGGGCCGAATACCGACTTGAAGTGCTGAACGATCTCGTTAGCGCGGCGTACCACGGTTCGCTGGCACGAGCGTGTCGTCGCCCAAAGGCAGGTGCCTATGCGGCAATAGAGTTCACCGCATTCGATACCGCGACCGTGGCAATATTCTGCCCGCCAACACGATAACCGTTGATTGAAACGTATTGATATGGACACGCGTGTGACTGTTCAGGGGGAGCGGAAGATCACGGCGAATGAACAGGCGTATGCGAAGCAGGTATTGGCGCTCAAAAAGCTCCAGCTTCGCGCTTATGTTCTGATTGGCGGCTTTCTCCTGGCCCTGGCGTGCCTGTTGATCGCGGCGCTACCGTTCGGCCTGGCGCGGGGTGGAATTCTGGCCATATTGTTTGTGGGCATACCGACCATCGGTCTCACTCTCTACGCCGGCCGGGGGATTGGTAATCAGGGGCTTCGCAAGCGTGCGGCCCTGGGCAATACGGTGTGCACCGTGAAAGGCCCTGTCACCTACATCACGCATCGGGTCAAAAACTCCCGCGCGGAAGAGTTCTTCGTCGGCGACATCACGCTCTGGTTGCCGCCTTCCACGTCGCTGCTTCCTTTTGTGGCTACCGAGAAAAACGGCTATCGCGAAACCGAGCTGGACGTCATTTTTATCGAAACCCGCTCGAAGCAGAAAACAGGTGGCGCAAGCGTTGCCCCGCACAAGGAAGCGCTCGTTGTTTATCTCGCGGACTACATCGATATCCATACCGTGTTTAATCGGCATGGCCGTCACTACTTGATTCGCGAGAGCATAAGCACGTTCGCGGGTACGATTGGCTGCATTGTTATCGGGGCGTTGGGGTATCTATATTTTTTCCCGACCGAACAATGGCTGCAAACGGGGTTGATGGTTCTGTTCCTGGCGTTGCTCGCCGATTTCGCGATCGTCGCGCTGGGCTGTTACCTGATCAACAAGCTCTACTTGGCCGTGCGTAAGCGGCTGGACCCGAACTTCAGGCCCAGCAGCTACGGCGAACGGCTCGCCGGCAAAGCGTAGGCGCTGTGGTGGGCAAGGCTGCGCCGGTGTGACGAGTCGTAATTGCGACAACGCTTTTCGAGTTATTCGCCCGACGCCCGGATGACGCGCCGGCTGTCGATCGCGCTTGCTAGGCTTCGGCGGTGACGAGCGGGGTTAGCGTAAGCGCGCCGCTGATGCGCCCTAATCGCGCTTTACCGCAATTTTTGCGCGTAGTAGTTTCACAGGAACTGCTTTAGCGATATGAGGTTAGCGATGTCTCGACCGCCCCTGGATGATGCCCGGTTACAAACGCTCGCCGCCGCGGCCGCGCTGGAACTCTCGCCCGAGCGCCGTGAAGTGTTGCGGCCAGTGCTCGACGGCGTGCTGCAACAGCTCGATCGCCTATACGACGTAGAGGTGGATGAAACGGTGCCGGTGCATTCCTTCGATGCGCGTTGGGAGGCAGAACAATGAACGATATGCTTTCGCTGTCTGCTGCCGAGCTGGGCGCCAAACTCAAGGCCCGCGACCTGTCGCCGGTGGATGCCGTCGAGGCCTGCCTCGAACGCATCGAAGCCACCGAGCCCAAGCTCAATGCCTACGTGCGCGTATTGGCCGACGAGGCCCGTGCTGCTGCCCGCCAGGCCGAACAGGAGATTGCTGCCGGCGACTGGCGTGGGCCATTGCACGGCGTGCCGGTGGCCCTCAAGGACCTCTACGATCTGGCGAATGTGCCCACGACCGCCTCGTCGCGCGTGCGTGAAGACTGGACGCCGACGACCGACAGCGCCGCCGCCGAACGGCTGAAGCAGGCCGGGGCGGTGATTCTCGGCAAGACCCATACCCACGAATTCGCCTACGGCATCAGCACGCCGACGACGCGCAACCCGTGGGATACCGAACGCACGCCGGGCGGCTCCAGCGGCGGCTCCGGTGCCACCGTGGCTTCGGCCGGGGCGTTCATGGCCATGGGCAGCGATACCGGCGGCTCCATTCGCATTCCGGCCGGGTTGTGCGGCACCGTGGGGCTGAAGCCGACATTTGGGCGTGTCAGCCGTGCCGGTATTACCTCGCTCTCCTGGGGGCTGGATCATGCTGGGCCACTGACGCGTACGGTCGAAGACGCAGCGCTTTCGCTGCAGGCATTGGCCGGCTACGACCCGCGCGACCCCGGCAGCGTCAACGAGCCGGTGCCAGATTATCTGGCCGGCTTGCACGACGGCATCCAGGGTCTACGCGTCGGCGTGCCGAAGAACTATTTCTTCGACCGGGTGGACACCGAAATCGAAGCCGCGGTGCGCCAGGCCTACGAGCAGCTCCAGGCACTCGGGGCCGAACTGGTCGAGGTCGAACTGCCCATGGCCGATCAGTTCGTGCCTGTGGAGTTCGGCATCATGATGCCCGAAGCCAGTGATTATCATCGCGATATGCTGCGCGAGAAGGCCGAGCTGTATAACGACGACGTGCGCGTGCTGCTCGAGGCGGGCGAACTCGTGCCGGCAACGGCCTATATTCGTGCCCAGCGCGTGCGCCACCTCATCCAGCAGCAATTCAGCCAGCTCTACAAGCAGGTCGATGTCATCGTCGCACCCACCACCACGGCCCCGGCGGTCACTGCAGGCACCGAGTCCGTCACCTGGCCCAACGGCCGCGAAGAATCGCTGATGTCGGCCTATACACGCTTTGCCGTACCCGGCAACGTCACCGGGCTGCCGGCCATGAGCGTGCCCTGCGGTTTCACCGAAAACGGCTTGCCGATTGGTTTCCAGGCGATCGGTCGTCCCTTCGACGAATCCACGGTGTTGCGTCTGGGTGCGGCCTACGAGGCGGCGACGGATTGGCACCAACGCCGCCCGGGTATCTGAGTACAGGTTCAGGCGGCGCGGCGACAACGATCCGGTCCTTGAGCCGCGCCGCCACTGGCTATCCCGGTGAAGCTGTACTGCCCCGCGATGAAGGGTCATTCGGGTGTTGTATGTCGAATTCGTGGCGCCGGCTCAAAGCCTTGGGCTAATCGGTTTCCGCAATCCGGGATGAAGCATCCTGTCGCCAGAGATCGCGCCAGATATCGCGAGATGTTCGGCCAGTCTGGTCGCAGCCCCTAGCCGGACTTCCAGGTCTTGCGCCGTTCGCGCGCCAGCTCGACGACCCTGGCGATATCCTCGTCCGTATAAACGCCGTTCACGCCCGCGATAGGGGCCAGCTTCATGCCGTGCTTGAGGCCGAGCTTGTAAATCTCCTTGACCTTGCGCCACTCGGTATCGCGGCCGACCGTAAACGCTTCGAAGCGACCTTCCAACGCCAGCACGATGGTCTCTGCGAGACAGGCATAAACGATGTTTTCCGGCAGGGCGATATCGCGCATGCCGCGGACCTTGGAGGGCAGTTCGATTTCGCCGGATTCGATCACCAGAACGTCCGGCCGCTTGGCGCATTCCTCGGGCGGCAGGTCGAGCGGGCGGGCCACGTCGGTGATTACGCAGCCGGGTTTGACGCGGGTGATGTCCAGCACCTTCTTGCCGGCGCCCGAGGTCGTGGTGACGATCATATCCATCTCGGCTAAATGCCCCTCGTAGTCGGCCGCCGCGACCACTTTCGCCTCGGGCGTCTCTTCGAGGATGGATGCCTTCAGCGCCTTGAGCTTGTCCTGATCGCGGCCGCCGAGATAGACCTCGTCGAACGTCATCGCCAGCAGGCGCGCGCTCACCGAGCCGATCGAGCCGGTCGCGCCGATCACCATGGCCTTGGCCTGTACGCGGCCACCTTTCGGCGTTTCCACCAGGCCCATGCGGCGCATCGCGTCGGCGGCGGCCCAGAGCGCGCCGGACGCCGAGTAACTATTGCCGGTGGTCACCGGCAGGTTCGCGCGCTGGGCCACAGTCATGCCCGCGTCACCGACAACCTTCGTGAATGCGCCCAGGCCGATGATCTGGGCGCCCATCTTCTGTGCCTTGTCCGCGGCCGCGAGCAGCCGGCGATAGGTGAATTCCGGGCTACGGGCGAGCATCTCCTTGGGCGTGCCACCTACCGCAATCAGCCAGCCCTCCGCTTCCGCGCCGGTCGGCGAGATGATGTTCGTCATCTTGCAGTACTCCATGGGTGGCAACATGGCAGCGGCTTTTTCGACCTGATCCATCAGGCGCTTGGGTGTGGATTTCGGTAGCAGCGGTAAACCCTTCCGGATCGCTTGCTGGCTGAGCGGATGGATAATGAACGCGAAACGGCGCACGTTGCGGAAGTGCCCGGTGGGGTGCAGCAGCTGCGCGGTGAGCTCCAGCTCGTCGATGATGCCGGCCCGTGTTTCGTCCGAGAGCTCCTGCGGCTCAAGCTCGGTCGCCGCAAGGATCATCGCCTCGATCACGTCGACGTCGACCACTTGCTTGAACGGCTGCGGGCAGATATCGATCGCGAGATTGGCCTCCTGTGCCTTCAGCCAGGCCAGGCTCTGTTCATCGATCGCCGAGCTGAGCAGGGTCTTGCCCTTTAGATTGCCGTCGCCAGCAAAGGAGCGGATATCCTCAATCGCGCCGACAATCACATGCGACTTGGCCATTTCCTGGGCCAGCAGGCGCTGCTTGATCTTCGCCAGCCTGGGCAGCACGGCACCTAGCTTGCGTGTCGCCCAGATGCCGTTGGCCATGGTGCTGCCGGTGGCGAACAGTTCCAGCTGTGCCAAAGACGACAACATGGTGGGCGTGCCCGTCTGTAACAGCGCGTCGGCAAAACTTAAATTGGGCGTGTAATGCGACATCTCGACGGCGATGTCGTAGTTCACGCTGCCGGACATGAACAATACCCGGCTGTTGTTGAAGTAGCTGCCCAACGTTTTATGCACATGGCGCACCGCTCGCAGCTGCAGCATGCGACGCAGATGCGCGCCGGTGGTCGCCGGTACCCGTGTTACCACCTTCAGCAGCTTGTCTTTATCCACGAAACGCCGCGTGCCCACGTCGCAGTAGTCGCGGATCAGACCCAGCCCCACCGCATCGGCGTGGGACTGCGCGCGGCGCAGCAGATCCCAGGCGCGATCCTCGTCGCCGTCCGCGCCCTGGCGGGTGACGGTGAAGTCCTTACCCAAAAATTTGGTTTTAAGGGAATAGTCCTGCGCGGACGGGCCCATCGAGACGGAAATGACGTGTTTCAAAGCCAGCTCCCCGGTCCGTTTTCTTGTGCGAACAACTTGCTCTGGGTGCGAGGTCTTACGATCACCGGCGCCTGCTTGTCCTGGAGACGGTAGGTTTAAGTTCCGACTGCGACACGGCAGCGGTGCTCCAGAGCCTCTCGAAGCGCGAGATAAGCCAAGCGTTTTCGTGGGCAATAATTAAGCGAACATACTACTTTTGTCTAGGTCTGCTTGTGTGACACTTCGCAACGAGGGGTTTTTGCGGTGAAACCGTCGGCGGATATGCCGCGCCCCTCAAAACACGCGTAGCAGATGTCGCCGGTGCAATTTCTCGTGCTCTCGGTTGATCGAGTCCACGAGACGGGAGAGGCATCGACGGCGTTGTTGGACTTCCTTTGTACGGCCGGAGTGATGTGAGGCGCCATGTTGACGTCTTCGGCGGTTGCCCCGATCGCTCGCGCCATCCGATGGCCGTCTTTCTTGAGCATCTGGGCGGTGTTCGCGGTGAGAGCAACGGGCATCTGGAGGCTGGTGCGTCGCGACAGTGCTGTCCGTTCGCAGACCGGTGTCCGGGTCGCTACAGTTTGCCTCTGCCTGGGCGTGGCGCCTGCGTTCTTTATTGGGAGCGGCACCTCGGCCTATGCGCGGATGCTTGCATGGCTGCCGCCGTTATCTGTGCAGCCGGGCTGGTCGGCTACCGCCACCGGGCGCCTATTGGCTGGCCTGACTCTTGCCCAGGTCGTAGTGCCTGTCAGGCTTCGACGCAGATGGCGCGTCGTCCGTGCACGGGTACGTTCTAGCTCGTAGCGCGATCTTGGCGATGAGTCGGCCGAGTGACCCGCAGACGAGGTATGGCATTTGCGACAGGGGTCAAAAACTGACCCTATATCGAGATTAACGAAACTGAGATGTCGCCAGCTATGCACTTGGACCGGCTGCTTGATGGGTGCACGCGGTGTCCGGCGCCGGATTCGTTAGTCTGGCAAGCGTTACCTTGATCGTCTCGCAATAGCGAAGAATTGATACGGCCGTTACGAGGCGATGCGCACGGTATTCGATTCCTCACCGCCTGGCGCTTTGGCGGCGGCGTCAGCGTCGCTGATCTCATCGTGGTTCGCGGCTGCGCGCGGCGGCCGCGTCTGTGTAGGGGATGAACTACAGGGTCTTCCCTGGTGTAGCGCTTTCGCATCATCGAGATTTGCGGTGGTGGCCATGTTGCGTACCGCGGTAACCAACCCGTTGGTGCAGTCGCTAATGCGCACGATGGCCTCGCCGGCATGGCGGGCCATATCGACGCCTCGATCGACGCTGCCGCGACAGTTTTGCATGCTGGTCGTGGCGTCGCCGGAAAGTGTCTGCAGCTTGCCGATCATCTCGGAGATTTCGCTCGCCGCTTCGGCGGTTCTGTGCGCCAGCTGGCGTACTTCGTGGGCCACCACGGAAAAGCCGCGGCCGTGCTCGCCGGCTCGTGCAGCTTCGACGGCTGCGTTCAACGAAAACATATTGGTTTGCGACGCAATCGAGCGAATGGTTTCCACGATGACCGTGATGGCGTCCGTCTGCCCGGCCAGTTCGCCGAGCAGGTTCGAGGTGACGCTGATCTGATCGGCCATGCTGCGGATTTCACACACCGTGTCGTCGATAACGCGCTGGCCGGCGCCGGCTTCGGTTTCGGTGTCGGCGGAAATACGGCAGGCGGTGCGTATGCTTTCGCTTTCGCGGTCGACCCGCTCGGTGATGTCGCTGGCGAATTTGATGATTTTGTAGAGTTGGCCGTCTTCGTCAAAGATCGGGTTGTAGGTGGCTTCCAGCCACAGCACTCGGCCGGCGTGGTCGTAGCGTTTGAATTGCCCCGCCATGAACTTGCCTTCGTTGAGTCGTGCCCAGAAATCGCGATACTCGGCGCTACTGGCCAACTCGCGACCGCAGAAGATGCGATGATGAGCACCGACGATCTCATCAGCGTATAACCCACGGTGGCCAGAAAGTTGTCGTTGGCGGTCAGGATTTGCCCACTCGGCGTAAATTCGATGACCGCCATGGAGCGGTTGATAGCCCGCAGCCGCCGGCTGACTTCCTGTTCTTCGTTAACCTTCGCCGTGATGTCGGTTGCGATCTTGATCACGCGAACGACGCGCCCGCGCCGGTCGTGGATAGGGTTGTAAGAAGCCTCCAGCCACAGGCGCTCGCCAGCCTGGGTCAAACGTTCGCAGCGGCCGTTGACGAACTCGCCTTCGCGAAGCCGCGCCCAGAACGCTGCGTAATCCGCGCTTTGTGCGTATTCCCGAGAACAAAGCAGGCTGTGATGCTGGCCGATGATCGACTCGGCGTCATAACCGGTGGTTTCCAGAAACGCGCTATTGGCGCACAGGATCTTGCCCTGCGGATCGAATTCGATCACGGCCATGGATCGATGAATAGCCTTGATTAGCGCGGTTTTATGGCAAGCTGCCTCCGATTTGAACACGTCTTTTTCTCCCCGTTAGGCGCCGCTGCCCGTTCTGGGTATATGAGTTTTATTGGGCGCATGACGGCAACATCGGCTCGCCGCGAGCAATACTTGAGAAAAATCCGTCAGACTGGCGCCAGAATGCAGTTAGAGAAGTGTAGAAGGCGCCTGCTGAGGCTAGAAGTCTCGATAAAATGGCAGCACTCGGCACTCAGTCGAACTGTGACGCTCCGGCATGATGATGCGGGCGTGGCGACCGCCGGGTGTACGACGGGCCATCGCGCTGGGCTGCCTTTGTCGAGGCAAAGCCAAAGCGGTCAAGGCGGCGGCAGAACGCAGGCCAGCGTATGAGTAGAGCCCTGGACCGGCGGTGCCGTCTGAAGCTCAAGCGGGTCGGTGCGATCCTTCGGTCTGAGCCGGTTTGTGGACGCTGTAAGCTGACCATGTGGCATTGAGCGGCTGAGCGACTTGGCCTCTAACAAGCATGGAGAACGTGAATGGATACCAGCGATACTGCGACCGCCGGCGCCGGTTCGATTGAAGAACGCATCTGGCCGGTCGTCATCATCGGTACGGGTTTTGGTGGCCAGGCCACGGCGGTGAACCTGCTGCGCCGCGATATCGACGACTTCCTGATGCTCGAGCGGCGCGATTTCATGGGCGGCACCTGGCAGCAGAACAGCTACCCCGGCGCGGCCGTGGACGTGCAGTCGCCGCTGTATTCGTTGTCGTTCGAGCCCTGGCCCTGGACGCAGATGTTCGCCGAGCGCGAGGAGCTGGCCGAATACACCGCACACGTCATCGACAAATACGGCCTGCGCGAGAAAACCCGTCTATCTCACAACGTCGAACAGGTGGCCTGGCAGGAGGACGAGGGCGTCTGGTATATCCAGGTGGCCGACCGGCCCACGATTCGCGCACGCGTGCTCATCAACGCGTCCGGGCCGCTATCGACGCCTGTCATCCCGAATTTTCCGGGGCGTGAGCGTTTCAAGGGCGAAAGCTTTCATACCAATGACTGGAACCACGACTTCGATCACCGCGGCAAACGCCTGGCCATCATCGGCAGCGGCGCGAGCGCGGCCCAGATCATTCCGGCCATCGCGCCCGACGTCGCCGAACTGCACGTGTTCCAGCGTAGCCCGCACTGGGTCATTCCGCGACCGGACCGCAAGTTCGGCGCGCTCACGCGGCGGCTTCTGTCGATCAAGCCGGTCTACAAGGCGGTACGCACCGCGATCTACTGGGGGCTGGAGTCGCGCATCATCGGCTTCAAGTATTCGCGCACCATGCTCAACCTCATCGCCCAGCGAAAGGCCGACAAGCATCTCGAAGAACAGGTGCCGGATGAGGCGCTGCGCGCCAGGCTTACGCCGGATTTCACCATCGGCTGCAAGCGCATCATTCTCTCGAACACGCTCTACCCGGCGCTCATGCGTGACAACGTCACCCTGCACGACGCGCAAGACGGCATCGAAGAAGTCACCGAAACGGGTATCCGCACGAAGCAGGGCGAAGCAATCGATCTGGACTGTATCGTCTGGTCTACCGGCTACGACGCAACCGACGGCATGATTTCCTACCCCGTGATCGGCCGCCACGGCAAGACGCTCGCCGATTTCTGGGCCGACTATCCGCGGGCCTATCTCGGCACCGCAATTCCGGGTTTTCCCAATCTGTTCATCGGCACCGGGCCGAATACCGGCATCGGCCATACCTCGCATATCTTCATGATCGAATCGCAGCTGAAATACATCATCCAGTGCGTGGAGAAGGTGCTCAAAAGCGACGCTGGCCAGATCGAGGTCACGCCCGAAGCCGAGGCGCGTTATACCGCGAAGATCCATGACGAAATGGCGCAGACCGTCTGGCATACCGGCGGCTGTAACAGCTGGTACAAGAGCGCTTCCGGTCGCGTGACGGCTATGTTCCCGGGCTTTACGTTCACCTACCGTCGCATGGCCGAGAACTTCAAGCGCGACGACCATCGGCTGGTGTAAGCGCGAACGCAGGCGCTGAAGCGCTCGAAACGACCTGGGCGGGCCTTGGGCCGCGTTGGCGATCCGGCGATTTGCCGGGCGAGGCGAACGAGCGCGCCTATTCGCGGTCAAGCAAGTAAGTCGACCGCGATTGATTGCTGCGCCGCAGCGCGATCGCCCGTTGCCATTTAGCGATCGCCCCGAGGTGCGCGCCTGAACAATGATCATTCCCACCATTCCGGGCTTCCGTCATATCCTGAAAGGCATCTGGTGGCCGCTGCTGCTGATGTTCATCTGGGACGTGCTGATTACGCTGTTGTATTTCGCCCAGCCCGAGCGCTACCAGGAATTTCAGTCGTCGGCCTTGTCGCGAACCACGCTCACCCTGTTCGGCACGGTCATCGTGCTGTTTCTGGGGTTTCGATCGAACTCGGCGTATGCGCGCTGGTGGGAAGGCCGGGTGCTGTGGGGGCTGATGATCAACGCGTCCCGCAATATCACGCGCCTGGCCCTGTCGTGTATCGACTCGGCCGATGCACGGGCACGCGAGCTGCGTGAGGCGATGGTGGTCAATCAGGCCGCCTACGTGCATATCCTGCGCTGCCAGCTGCGCGGTACGGATCGCTCGGAGCCGGCCTATCGGCTGCTGCCGCCCGAGCGGGCCGAACGCGTGCTTGCCTACACCAATGCGGCCAACGCCCTGCTCAACGAAAACGGGCGTCTGGCCGGCCAGGCGTTGGCGCACGGCTATATCGATACGATCCAGCAGTCGCGCATGGAAGCGGTGAATGTTGATATCGCCAATTCGCAGGGCGGTATGGAGCGCATCAAGAAAACGCCGCTGCCCATGCAGTATCGGTTTTTCCCGCAGCTGTTCGTACGCCTTTTCTGTATCCTGCTGCCCATTGGCATCGCGCCGTATCTGGGCATATTCACGCCCATCGGCTCGTCGCTGGTCGCGCTGATGTTTCTGGCCGCCCTGCACATCGGCGATGAACTGGTCGATCCGTTTGCCAACAACGCGCACGATCTGCCGCTCGAGGCCATGTGTACCACCATCGAAATCGATCTCATGGAATCGATCGACAGGCCGGCCCCGCCGGCGACCCAGCCGGTTAAAGGCGTTCTTTGGTAGGCGCTTGCCGTTGAAACGACGCGCGGCGTGATCAGGTTCTGCCCGCATCGGCCGATACCGATAAGACAGCGGTGGCAAGCATAGCGCCGCACCCTGCGCAGCCGTGGTCTGGCTTGGCCTGCGGCGGATCGCGTGCGGCCGATACCCGCGCGAACACCTTCAATGCCGGCCAAGGACGGCGGCCCCGATACAATGCTGAAATGGTTGGCCAAACTCTGGAAGATCGGGGCCCGCGACACCGATCCGGCCATGCGACGGCGAATCATGCTCAGCAATCAGCTCGCCGTGTTCGGTGCCGTGACAACCCTGCCTTATCAGCTGTTCTATGCCTGTACGGCGTTTACCTATTATGCGCCGGTGTTCGCCAGCAATGTCGTGATCATGTCGGGCTATCTGTGGACACTGCGGGCCAACCACCGTCGCCGGCACGATTCGGCACGCAATTTCGTCGTCTTAGTCGCGATGATCCAACTCGCGGTTGTGACCTGGTATCTGGGCCGTGGTCTGGGCGTACACCTGTTCTACTTCACGATCGTAAGCATTCTGCCGCTGTTGTTCGAACGGGCCCGGGCCACGACGATCGGCGCGCTGGCGTTTGCCAACGTGCTGCTGTTCTGGATCTGTGATCAGTATTTCGGCAACGGCACGGTGCCGTTGCTCGTGCCCGATACGGCGCGTTCCGTGGCGTTCGGCTTCAGTGCGGCCGCCGCCGTCGCTTTGATCAGCGCCTTCATGCTGTTGTTTAGGCATCAGATTGACGTCGTCGAGCAGAGCCTGCGAAGGACGAATCGGGAACTCGAGCGTCTGAGTGCGACCGATGCGCTCACCGAGTTGCCCAATCGTCGCGCCGTGGACGCCTTTCTGGTGCGCTGGTCGCAGACGCCCGATGCGACCGTCGGCGTCGTGCTATGCGATATCGACTATTTCAAGCTCTACAACGACCACTACGGCCATCTGCTTGGCGACAGAACGCTGCATGCCATAGGCACTGCCCTGCGTGGTGCCACGCGCTGCGATTTCGACATAGTGGCGCGCTACGGCGGTGAAGAATTCATGATCCTGTTGCCGCAGGCCGACGCGGCCTATATCCGGACGGCGGCCGAGCGGCTGCGAGCCGCCGTCGAAGCACTGGCAATCGAGCATGCCTATCGCCCCGACGCGTTCGGCATCGTCACCGTGAGCATCGGCTACAGCCGGTTCGATACGCTCGACTGGACGCCTGGCGCGCCTAAACGGGAACCGATCGATGCCGCCGACCAGGCCTTGTATCGCGCCAAGAGTCTCGGCCGCAATCGCACGGAGAGCGGCTTTCTGGGCGACTAGTTCAGACGGGCGCGCAAGGGGGGCGTTGGTGAAACGCCGCCGTGTCGGCCCGCGGAGCACGCGCCAAGACCGACGCCCGCGGTTATCGGGTCATGCAGGCCCAGCCGCCGTGTCCGAACAGAATGCCTGTCGTAGTCGTGGATAACGCCAGACCATGGGCCCATCGTCGCGGTCACGCCAGCCCCGTCAGCGGGCGGGCCGTCGGCCTGTGTATGCCGGGTGTTTGAAGGGGCCTGCAAGGCCTGGTCGCATAAACCGGCCGCATAAAAAAAGCGCCGACCGCACTTCGCGGATCGGCGCCGTCGCCCCTGGCCTGCGTCAGCGCTAGCTGCCCAGGGCGAGTGCGCCCGCCATGCCGCCGGACGGCGCGCGGGACGTCGCTACGGGCGAACCATGCGTGTGCGTGGCGTCCGCGTGGGCCGGTGCCAGGTCGTCGACCGTGAACTGGCCGACTTCGCGGGTCATCTCCACCGCCTGCTCGTCGAGCGACTTGCTGGCCGCGGCCACCTGTTCGACCAGGGCCGAGTTCTGCTGCGTCACCGATTCCAGCTGCGCAATGGCCTGGTTGATCTGTTCGATCCCCTGCGACTGTTCGTTCGTGGCGCTCGATATATCGGTCACCAGTGCGGCAACCTGGCGGATACGCGAGGCGATATCCGTCAACGTGGTGTGCGTATCGCCCACCAGCCTGTTGCCCGTATCGATGGTCGATACGTTGCGTTCGATCAACTGGCGGATACGCTGGGCTTCGTTCGCGCTGCGGCTGGCGAGCTGGCGTACTTCCGAGGCAACCACGGCAAAGCCGCGGCCGTGTTCACCGGCCCGGGCCGCCTCTACCGAGGCGTTCAGGGCCAGCAGGTTGGTCTGGAAGGCGATGCCGTCGATCGCTTCGACGATGTCGGTGACTTCCTGGTTGGCGCTATGGATATCGTTCATCGCCTTGCGTGCGTTGTCGGCGATCGTACGCGCCTGAGAGGCCTGCTCGGACACGTCTTCGGACAGACGCTGTGCCTCGCCCGCGTTCTCCGCCGTGTGGCGGACCGTGGCGTTGATTTCCTCAAGGCTGGCAGCGGTTTCCTCGATGGAGGCCGACTGCTGCTCGGTTCGTTGCGCCAGGTCCTGATTGCCCTGGGAGATTTCCCCGCTGGCCACTTCCACCGACAGGGCGCTGCGCTGAATGTTTCGCACCAGCTGGGCGGTGCTTTCGGTCGCCTCGTTGAAAGCGCGATAGAGCTGCGATAGTTCGTCGGTGCCGGGCACCGCCAGCCGCTGACTCAGATCGCCATCGCGATGGGTGATGTCATGCAGTGCGCGTTTGAGCGGGCCTACGATCGCGCGCACGATGGCCGTGGTCAGCGCCAGCGTCAGCAGCGATGCCAGAATCGCGATGGCGGCATAAGCCCAGAGGTCGGTTCGGGCCTGGCTGCGCAAGGCCTCGGCCATGCTGACGATATCGGCGGTAACCGTGTCTTCCACACTCTTGAGCCGGCCGATCTTGACCGTTTGCCAGTCGAACCACTGCTGTGGATCCACTCCGAAACCGCCCTGGTCAGCGCGCTCGATGGCGCGTTGCCGCAGACCGCCAAGACGGTCGATCTCGGGGCCGGACAAGGCGGTTTGATATGCGTCGCGCATGGCCGGGGCAGCCAGCGTGTCGAATGCTTTCAGGAACGCGCTCTCGGAACCGATGAGGTTGAGAAAGCGCCGGTACAGCGCCGGCGGCATCGCGTCCGCGGCGAATGCGTTTGCCAGCACGGCGCGCTCGATACCGGCGAGATCCTTGGCTTCCAGCAGATTGTAGTAGGCGGACAGCGCGCGTGCGATCGGGGCTTCGCTGGTCATATCGCCCAGTTCGCCGGCAAGGCCGATGAGCGCGGCGTTGGTGCTCGTGTAGTGGCCCAGCGCATCCGCCAGTGGTACCGACAGCGCATCCACGCGGCTGCGCATGGCGGCGGTCGCATTCAGGCGTTGCCGAGCGTCGTCGATCCGGTCGCGGATGGCGGCGCTTAGGTGATTGTCGTCCAGGGCGGCGAGCTGATTGATGAAGGACTTGACCGCGCTATCGACGGCCGGGCGTTGTTCGCGCAGTTCGTTGTCGAAGCTCTGGCCGGCGCTGCCCAGAAAGCCAGCGGTCATGCCGCGCTCGAGCTGAAGTTGATGCACCAGCCCGCCGGCCTGCTGGGCCACGGCGGTCAACGATTGCAGGCGCTTCATTTCGCCGACGAGTTGCTGGCGTTCGACGATGCCGGTCACGGCAAAGTAGAGCATGGCCAAGGCGGGCAGGCTCAATGCCAGCAAGAACTTGCGACTGATACCGATACGATGCAGTAAGTGTTTCATGGTCCGCGTAAAGATTGGGGACGCGTGCCGAGCCCATGAACAAACGGCTCGTCCACTGTCTTTGGTGGCAGGGATGTCGAGATTCTGGCTTCCTATCGGCGGGAGGATTGTTTTTTTAAGATCGCCTTGGCATGCGTTACGCGTTGGCTGTGCGCATGGCGCAAGTATCGTGGCCGCGCCGACCGCGCCCACGCATGGGGCGCTGCCCGGCCCGGCTCGGCTGTAGCAGGTGGTGGGTTGGCTTCGTGTGGCTGCGTGATTCGGGCCGATGCATTCGCCAGCGCGGCCGCCAGAGCCGATTAAACACCAGGGCGCGCATCTCGGCCGGCGGCCGGCCCACACGGTGGTGTTTTCCATTAGCCGGCTCATGCCAGCCGGCGGGCGGCCAGAGCGTCAGGCTGACACGAGCCTCGAGCGTTTAGCCGGGGTCGCGCTCGAACTCGCTGAGCGCGTTCATCAGGTCGTCGTCATCGTCGCCCTGTTCGGCCGCGCTGTCGGCCATGGCATCGAGTTCGTCGGTGGGCGGCACGTCGAACCGGGGCGGGGCCGGCGCTGCATTTTCTTCCGCCGCGTCGGCCCAGGCGGCAGGGGCGGTGGGCGCGGCCTGCCCGCTCTTCTGCGCCGGCTTCTTGCGCGGCGGCTTTTGGGCGTCGTCGGTGCCGTTGGATTGCTGCTTTTCGCTGGCAGTTGCACAAATACAGACCTGTCCATCGGTCCATACCACTTGGGTGATCTGCGCCGGCCATTGCTTGTTGGCCCGGGTGACGATCTGCACCGTATCGCCCACCTGAACGGGCTCTTGCGTTTTGCAGCCCCAGTCGCCGTTACGCAGTTTGCAGGGGTTGGCTTCGATCAGGTCGTCTTCACTCATGGCGTTCGTTGCTTGTACGGTTGTCGAGAGTATCGATGCCGGCAACGCGATGTTCAAACGCGGATAATGTCCGGCGCCGGGCGTGGTTTGGCGCAGCAGCCGATCACCGAGTGTCGATTTTGCATGAAGTTCGGCATTCGGCTCGCGCCGCCGCTCGTCGTACGGAACCCTACGCGGTAACCGCTAACCCGCTTCGAGCACGGATACGTAGTTCGCCACCGCCGCGCCGCCCATGTTGAAGATCAGCCCGAGTGCGGCGTTGGGCAGCTGCAGCTCGCCGGCCCGGCCGGTGAGCTGGCGATAGGCGATCGCATGCATGGATACGCCGGTCGCACCCACCGGATGGCCTTTGGCTTTCAGCCCGCCGGATAGATTTACAGGCAGGCGGCCGTCGCGATAGACGCTGCCGTCCTCGATCGCGCGTGCGCCTTCGCCTCTGGGCGTGAGGCCCATGGCTTCGTAGGTGAGCAGCTCGGCAATGGTGAAACAGTCGTGGACTTCGGCGAAGTCGATATCGGCGAGCGCCACGCCGGCCTGTTCGAGTGCCATGGCGAAGGCGCGTTCCGGGCCTTCGAAGGCTACGAAATCGCGGCGACCCATGGGCAGAAAATCGCTCACATGGACCGCCGAGCGAAAACGGGCGGCGTTCGCGAAGTTCGCGGCGTTGTCTCCCGCCGTGAGCACGATCGCGGCGGCGCCGTCGGTCACCAGCGAGCAGTCGGTCAGGCGCAACGGCGGGGCAATCTCGGGGTTCTTGTCGCTGACCTGGCTACAGGCCTCGAAAGAGAATGCCTTCTGCATATGCGCCAATGGGTTGCGCATCGCGTTGTGGTGATTCTTGGCCGCGATATGCGCCATCGCATCGAGCGGGCTGGCATGGCGTTCGGCGTACTGCTTCGCGGCCACGCCGAACACCTGCGGAAAACTCAGCGTCTTTTCATGGGCGTCGTTCTGGTAACCCGCGCCGGCGAGGGCCGTGGTGACATCGGCGGTGGGGCGATGGGTCATCTTTTCTGCGCCGACCACGAGCACGGTCTTGGCCTTGCCGGCGAGAATGGTGTTCATGCCCGCATGGATGGCCGCCGAGCCCGAGGCACACGCGTTTTCGGCGCGCATGGCCGGCTTGAAGCGCAGCTCTGGATAGGCCTGATGAATCAACGATGCAGCAAAGCCGTCGGTGACCATGCCGGAATTGAAATGGCCGAGAAAGACCGCGTCGATCTGCTCGGGCGCGAGGCCGGATTCTTCCACTGCTTCGCGCGTAGCGGCCACGATCAGGGCTTCCAGATTGTCGTCGAGCCGGCCGAATTTCGTATGCCCGCTGCCGACGATCGCTACTGTGTTGCTCATATCGTATGTCTCGGGTTGGACAGGTAGACGCCATAAGCCGGGGCGCTTATGCCGACCGTTGTACGAGTGCGGCAACGATTACGCAACCGCGAAGCGAACTTTGCCTGCATGGGTGCTTCGACAACCGTTGGCGATGCCCAGGGGGCACCACTGCTAAGCTCGCGCGCCGTTCTCATCATGGATATGTCTTGTGGCCACACGTCGCCGTGTTCTCAAACAACTCACCGCGGGTGCCGCGCTATCAGTGCTCGGTATGCCGACGGTTGTTGCCCGCGAGACTGACGATTTCGCGGCGACGGTGCACGAGCTCGAACAGCGCCACGGCGGCTGCCTCGGCGTCGCCGTGCTCGATACCGGCAACGATCGACATATTGCCCATCGCGGCGATGAACGCTTTCTGTTGTGCAGCACGTTCAAGGTTGTCGCCGCGGCGATGATCCTCTCCCGCGTAGATGCGAACGAAGAGTCGCTCGACCGACATATCGACTACAGCACGCAGGATCTCGTGACCTATTCGCCCGAGACCGAAAAGCATGCCGGCAGCGGCATGCGTCTGGGCGCGATCTGTCGCGCCGCGATCACGTTGAGCGACAACACCGCCGGCAACCTCATGCTCGACAGTCTGGGCGGACCGGAAGCGCTTACCGCCTTCATGCGTTCGCTCGGCGACGACGTCACCCGGCTGGATCGCTACGAGACCGCGCTCAACGAATACATTCCCGGCAACCCGCACGACAGCACCACGCCGCGAGCGATGGTGGGACTCATGCAGAAGCTTCTGTTGGGTGATCGTCTTACTTCGGCCTCGCGCGACCAGCTGGTGGCATGGCTCGAAGCCAATGAAACCGGCGACAACCGCCTGCGTGCCGGCCTGGGCAAAGGCTGGCGTATCGGCGACAAGACCGGCTCGGGCGGCAACAACACCGCCAACGATATCGCCATTGCCTGGCCCGATGGTGCCGCGCCGGTATTGATTGCCACCTATTACACGGGCTCGGACGCATCGAACGCCCAACGTGATCGCGTGCTCGCCGAGGTGGGTGCGGCGGTGGCGCGTTGGCATGCCTCAGCGTGAATACGTATCGCTGAACCGCCAGGTCCGCGTACGGCGCGACGCCTGGCGGTCGCCGGTACGCACACGGGGTTATGGCTGAGTCGACGGCCGTCGCGCTGCGCCGTCGCGGTATTCGCGGCCCGTTTGCAGGTCGATATAGAAATGGATCGGCTCGCCGGTGTCCGGTTCGAACAGCACGCGGCCGTCGTCTTCGATATAGCCGTAGACCGGCGCGACGACGATGTCGCCAGTCTGACTGTCGAGCAGACCTTCGCTAACAGCCTTGCCCTCGTCGTTCTCGGCGCGGTAGGCGACCCGGTCGGGCGCGAGCGCCGTGCTGTCGAGGGCGATGTTCGCTGCTCGAAATACCCAGCGGTGGTGTTCGGTGTCGTAGATGCCCTTGCGGCCTTTGCTGTCCGTGCCTGCATAGCGGTGCGGGCCGAGCGCGCCGCTGCCCATGTCGGTCATGGGCAGCGACTCGAATGTCAGATCAGGCGAGAGCACGCCATAAGGCTCGGCATGGCGAAACAGCATGCGCCCGTCGGCGAGCATGCAGTAGAAGCCAGGGCGCGGCTCCCAATCGGGCGCCCATTGACCGTCGCTGTCGAAGAAGAACGTCAGCGTCGTGCCCGGCTCGATTCGGCCGGTGCGCGTCACCCGCGACGTGAGCGCAAACCACCGGCTGTTCGGGACCGGCGTGAGTGCAGCCACCGCGCCCGGCTGGGCGAACACCGTGGTGGCCAGATAAGTGCCATCGTTGAAACGAAAGTCCGGTAGCGCAGCGGGCAACGCGCGCGACAGATCCGGGAAGAGATAGAAGCGCCCGGCTTCGTCTTCGAAAACCTCGCTGCGCGCCAAGATAATCGTATCGCCGTCGTCGGTCTTGACCGGCACGCCGAAGCGTTCGGTAAAGATCTGCTTATCGACCGGCCGGCCGTCGCGGCCGACACGGCGATGGCGCTTATCTTCGATACGTTGCAGAAAGCTGCCGTCGGCAAGGCGGTCGCGTATATCCTCGGCCACGGCGACGAAACGGCCGGCCTCGTCGCTCGCATACAGCGTGTCGTCGATCACCACTGCGCCGTCGGGCCAATGGCCGATCCACAGATCGGCCGGGCGATAGCGTTCGGGTTTCCAGTCGTCGCGCCAGTAACGGCTGGGAGCGCCGCCCTTCTTGTCGTCGGCCCGATTGCTTTCATAGAGGGTCTGGCCGGTTGTCGGGTTGTACACCCGCCAGATCGCGCGCGGCACCCGGGTCACCAGCGTGGGCCCGTTATGCGACGTACTCAGGATGTTGAACTCCGGCCAGAAACGCCACTCCCACACCCGCCACCAGGCGTTGTATTCGGTCTTGGTGACGACGAGCGCGGCATGCGGCGTGTCGATGAACTCCATCGCTGTATAGTCAAAATCCAGCGCCATATGGCCGTGGGCGTCGACCAGTCCCCAGCGATCCGGGCCGGTGGCGACCGGCGCATAACCGTGACCGCCAGGCCGGGCCTGTGCAAAGCGCGGCTCGACGAGCGTGCGCCCGTCGCGGGTCGAGAAGCCGAACTGCCCGCCGGCGCCGCGCCAAGGCACCATGCGGATATCGGCGACCGACTCGGAAGGCGCGCTACAGCCGATCACCACCAGCGCCAGCAATAGCGACAGCAGGGCAGCGGGCCAGAGGCGCCGACGCCCGGCACAGACGACGGTCGGCGTCATTCTCATGGTGGCGGAGCGCCGGCTGTCGAGCGGTCGAGGTCGAACAACCGCCCGCACAGCGCGCCGGCCGCCAGTGCAAGCGGGGTGAAAGCGATGGCCTGCAGGTGCTCTGCGTCGGCCGCCCATAGCGCAGCGACCGAAATCTGGAGCAGCCAGCCCAGCGTGCCGGCGAGCGCGCCCAGGCCCCAGCGGCTGCGATGGCCGCTGCGGTATTTCATCCAGCCATACAGTGCCCCGGCCACGGCCGCCGAGGGGCCGGCAAAGAAATAGGCGAATATCGAGAAGAACAGCCAGCCGCCGAGCACTTCGTCATGGGTCACCGGCGAACCGGTAGGTGAAAGCAGCATTGCCGGTACCACGAATAGCGCGGTGCCGATCGGCGGCCCGGCCAGGGCGAAACGCCAGGCGCCGGCCCAGATCGGGCGCAGCGAGCCCTGGTCGCTTGAGCGTGGGTGCGGCGAACGACCCGGAGCCGGGCAGTGGTCAATGGTCATGCGGCACCAGGCGGGTCGGGATCGTTGCATAGTGTGCCCGACTCCGCCGTTCACTTACCACGATCGATCGCGGGCAATTCTTTGATTTAAACTCTTTAATATCATCCGTTTGGGATCGACGCGTAACGTCGCTTGGCGATGACGGAAGAAGTTCCGGCATGCCCCCCGAGCCGGTTCGCATACTCGGTGCACTGTTTGTCGTCGCGGGTATGCGCCTACGCTCCGACTGTAGCGACGTTGGCACGATGATATTTCAGTTGGGCCAAAGCGATCCGCTCGCCGGGGCCACGCGACCGGTTCCTGAAAGCTTCAGAGCTCGCGTCGACGAGCGATTCGGCCCGTTCGGATAGCGGTGCTTCGAATCGATGGCGTCAAAGCAGAGCCCGTACGCGAGCAAGAGCAACCGGGGCACGAAGTTCTACACGTAGCGTCATCGCATGCGCGGGATCTTCGTCGACGATCTCGGCGCCGGCCCGCGGCAGGCAATACGAAATGCCTGCGCCAAGGTGGGCGATGCGCGCAAAAAACCGGCCGCCCGGGCTCCCCGTGGGCGGCACCACCGGTCAGGGAGCGCTGGGCGATGGCGGCACGTCGCGGACCTATTTAAAACAATGCCGGTATGGCTCGATTTCGATACGTTCGCCGGCGCGCCCCGAGAACATGCGATCGCGTGATCGATGCCGAGCTTGATTTCCCGAAAGCGTCTGACGTGCCGGCGACTGCGACCGCGCGCTCAGCCGCGCGGCGGCCAGTTCTTGAACTGCTTGGGCCGCGGCGGCGCATAGGTGCGGCTCTTGGAGGTGGTCAGGCCCTGGCGGACCAGCCCTTCGGCCAGGCACACAGCCGCGGCCACGCCGTCGATCACCGGCACGCCGGTACGCTCGATCACCCGCTGGGTCAGCCCCGACATGCCGCCACAGCCCAGGCAGATCGCCTCGGCCCGGTCTTCTTCCACGGCGGCCACGGCCTGTTCGACGATGCGCTCGATGGCGGCGTCCGGGTCGCGTTCGAGATCGAGCACGGCCAGCCCGCTGGCACGCACCGAGGCACAGCGCCGGTCGAGGCCGGCCAGCAGCAGGCGGTCTTCGATGAGCGGCACGGCCCGGTCGAGGGTGGTGACCACCGAGTATTTGTGGCCGACGAACATCGCGCTCGCTGCCGCCGCTTCGGTGATATCCACCACCGGCACGTCGAACAGCTCCTGTAGCCCCTCGCGGCCGTGTTCGCCGTAGCCGGCCTGGATGATGGCGTCGTATTCGCCCTCGTAGGCACGAATGGTTTCCATCACCGCGATCGCGGCGAGATAGCTTTCATAGTTGCCTTCCACCGATTCGGCGCCGAACGCGGGCGTGAGGGGGACAATTTCGGTGCCGGGGGCGGCCACGCGCCGTGCCTGGGCGGCGATGGCGTCGGTCATGGAGGCAGTGGTGTTGACGTTGGCTATGAGAATTCGCATGCAATGCTCTTTTAAGTTGGGGAACCTCTGATCTGTTCATACACGGATCGCGTTTGGGCCAAACCGCCCTGCGGCAGGGCTTTTGCGCGCGCCTGAGCGGCGCGCATTCTTGTTTATTTGCAATCAGCAAACTGCGGCTCGCGGCTGCTCGTTGGTCGCGCGCAAAAGACTCCGGCGCGACCGTGCATGAATAGATCAGAGGTTCCTTAGATACCGGGGCGCGAAATGCCTGCGCCGCTGACGTCGTTGAAGCGCTGGCCGCGCGGGGTGAACAACAGATACAGCACTGCCGCCAGGGCCGCGCCGAAGAACCAGGAAAAGCCTGCGACGTAGTCGAAGGCGGGCACGAGCGCGACCACCACGGCGACGACGGCCGAGGGGATCAACGCGGCGAAGGCCCGCCGGTTGATGCCGCCGCTGTAGTGGTAGTCGCCGTCCGGGCGTTCGCTGTAGAGATCGGGCACGTTCACCCGCTCGCGGCGCAACAGCCAATAGTCGGCCATGATCACGCCGAAGAATGGCCCGAGCACGGCACCGAGGCCGCCCAGGAAGTACTCGATCACGAGCGGGCTGTTGTAGAGATTCCAGGGCAGGATCGCCGCGCCCAGCACCGCGCTGATCACCCCCGCGCGCTTGAAGTTGAGCGCGCGCGGCGCGATATCGGCCAGGGTATAGATCGGGGCCACGAAGTTGGCCACCAGATTGACCGCCACGGTGAGCACGATCAACGCCAGGCTGGCCGGTATCTGCAGCCAGGGCTGGGCCATGCTGCTGACGATATCGGCCGGGCTCTGGATAATCTGGCCGTCAATCTGAAACTGAGCGCCGGCGAGTATCACCACGATCGCGGCGAACAGCATCATGTTGAGCGGAATGCCGGCCAGGTTGCCCACCACGATGGCCCGCCGGCTCTTGGCACAGCGGGTGAAATCGCTGAAGTTGAGCGCGAAGGTGGCATAGATGACCACCCAAAGGCCCGCGCCGGCAGAGATCTTCTGCCACATTGCCGCCCCGGTGAGCGGCTCGTCGATCGACCAGGCCATGGTGAAGTTGGCCTGGGCCAGCACCCAGATCGCCAGCAGCGCCATGGTGGTGAGGATCACCGGCCCGGCCAGCGATACATAACGGCGCACCATGGCCATGCCATAGCTCACGATCACCACCTGCAACAGCCAGAGCGCGGAAAACGAGATCCAGCCGAGCAGCGACAGCCCCAGGATCTGGGTCTGTTCCAACGATGCCAGGCCCGGGGCGAGGGTCACCAGCACCACGTTGAGCACTTCGGCGGCGAGGAACGTCTGAATACCGAACCAGACGATGGCCACCGCGCCGCGGGCAATGGCGGCAATACGCCCGCCGTGGATGCCGAAGGCAATCCGGCTCATCACCGGAAAGGGCACCCCCGTGCGCTCGCCCACGAAGCCGGACAGGGTAAGCATGACGAACAGCACCAGCCCGCCGATGAGCATGGTGGTGAGGATCTGCCAGGCGCCCAGGCCGAGGGCGAACAGGCCGATGGCAAAGGTGTAATTGCCCAGGCTGTGGACGTCGTTCGCCCACAGGGTGAACACGTTGTAAGCGCCCCAGGGGCGAAAGTCGCGCTGCACGGGGGCGAGGTCGTTGTTGTACAGGCGCGGGCTGGGCTTGGGCACGTCGGCCGGGCGGCCGGTGTAGTCGACGTCGGCGGTGCCCGCGGGAGCGGCGTGATCGTTCATCGCTGGCCTCCCGTCGTGTCGGCCACATCCACGGCCATGGCCGCGTCGATGGCCACTTCATCGCAGTTGGTTTCGGGCCCGGCACGATGCACTTCCACGAATTCGCAGACGCGATCGAGGGCGATCATGGGGTGATGCCATACCCCGCGCCGGTAGTTGATGCCCTGATCGCCCGTGGCCACGAACGCCCGCAGCGATTCGGGTTTGGGCGCATCGCCGGCGGGTGCGACCACCACGATATAGCGCTGGCCGTCGACCGGCACGAATGCCTGGCTGGACAGCGGATGGCGTTCCATCAGGCGCAGGGCCACCGGCAGCGTTTCCGGCTGGCAGCGCATGCGGCTGATGGTCGGGCGTCCGCCGTCGGCGCCCAGCTCCAGCGTGGCCAGGTCGGCAAAGCGTTCGCCCATGCCCTGATTGATGGCGTTCGGCGTGGTGGTGGATTCGATCACGTCGCCGAACGGCGCGAAGGTATCGGCGCGCAGCGGCTCGGCCTGCAGTACCGCAGGCCGGCCGGGCGGGGTGGTATCGGGCATCGGGGCTCCTCCGGGGTCGTTTTATGCAAGCCGCTGAAGCGGCCTTTTCTTATTGATCGGCGTTATGCGGGTGCGTGGCGCGCCAGTGGCGGGCGATGTCCTGGCGCTGGCACACCCAGGCGTCGTCGTGCGAACGCACGTAGTCCAGAAAACGGGCCACCGCGGCGGCACGCGCCGGGCGCCCGGCCACGCGACAATGCAGGCCGACCGACAGCATCTTCGGCGCGGTTTCGCCCTCGGCATAGAGCACGTCGAAGGCGTCTTTCAGATAGTTGTAGAACTGCTCGCCGCTGTTGAAGCCCTGCGGGGCCACAAAGCGCATATCGTTGGTATCCAGCGTGTAGGGCACGATCAGCTGGGGCTCGCCGTTGACGTCTTCCCAGTAGGGCAGGTCGTCGGCGTAGGAATCGGCGTCGTAGAGAAAGCCGCCGTGTTCGGCCACCAGCCGGCGCGTGTTCGGCCCGCAGCGGCCGGTATACCAGCCCACCGGCGTCTGCCCGGTGATGCGCTCGATGGCAGCCACCGCCTTGGCGATATGCTCGCGCTCGGTGGCCTCATCCACGTGCTGATAGTCGATCCAGCGCCAGCCGTGGGAGGCGATCTCGAAGCCGGCATCCACCATCGCCTGCGCTGCCTGCGGGTTGCGCTCCAGGGCCATGCCCACGGCAAACACCGTCGCGGTCAGCTCGCGCTCGGTGAATAGCCGCAGCAAACGCCAGAAGCCGGCCCGGCTGCCGTATTCGTAGAGCCATTCCATGCTCATGTGGCGTACGCCTTCGCGGGCGTCGGTGCCCACCATTTCCGACAGAAAGCTCTCGGAGGCCGCATCGCCGTGGAGGATGTTGTTCTCTGCGCCTTCTTCGTAGTTGATGACGAACTGCACCGCGATGCGGGCATTGCCCGGCCACTGGGCATGCGGCGGCTGGCCGGCATAGCCGACGAGATCGCGGGGGTAGGAACGGTCGATATCGGTTTCGCTCATGGCAACGGTATCCGGGTCGGGTAAACGGTTGGGCGGTGGCCGGTCAGCGCGCGCGGCCGAGCATGTCGGCCAGGGCGTTGGGGCCGGCCGGCTCGAGTTCGAGCGCGTCGAGGCAGGCCATCAGGTGCTCGTGCATGGCTCGGCGCGCGGTGGCCCCGTCGCCGGCTTCGATGGCGTCCAGCAGCTCGTCGTGGGCGTCGTGCGAGCACAGCTCCGCTTCACGCGGGCGATACAGGGCGATGATCAGCGACGTCTGACCAATCAGTTCGTCGAGAAAATCGCGCAACACCGGGTTGCCATGCAGACGCGCCAGCGCGCGATGAAAATCGCCTGATTCGGCGATCGACTCGGCCGCATCGGTTTCGCTTGCCGGGCCGTGGTGATCGTGTGCCAGCGTGGCGCGCAGGGCCGCGATATCGGCCGGCGTGAAGCGCGTCATGCTGTCTTCGAGCATGGCGGCTTCCAGCGTCGCCCGGGCGGCGAACACCTCGCGCGCCTGGGCGGCACTGGGCTGGGCCACGCGCGCGCCGCGGTTGGCGCGGATCTCGACGAGCTTGCGGCTAGACAACTGGAACAACGCCTTGCGCACCACCGTACGGCTCACGTCGTACAGCTCGCCCAGGCGTTCCTCCGACAGGCGCGTGCCCGGCGGCATGCGCTGGTCGTAGATCGCGCGGGTAATATCCGCCTCGATGCGGCGATCGACCGACAGCGTTTCGTCCTGCTTGTCGCTCATGCGCCGGCCCCTGGCCGGGCGAGCGGGCCCATACGCGGGTGGCGGTTGACGTCCTTGTACAGCAGATAGCGAAAACGCCCCGGCCCGGCGGCATAGCAGGCCTGCGGGCAGAAGGCGCGCAGCCACATGAAGTCCCCGGCCTCGACCTCTACCCAGTCCTCGTTGAGCTGGTAGATCGCCTTGCCTTCGAGCACGTACAGCCCGTGCTCCATCACATGCGTTTCCGAAAACGGAATCACGCCGCCCGGCTCGAAGGTCACGATCGTTACATGCATGTCGTGCGACAGATCGTCGGCATCCACGAAGCGACTGGTCGCCCACACGCCGTTGCAGTCCGGCATGTAGGCAGGGGCCACATCGTCATCGTGGGTCACGAACGAGGCCGGCGCGGCGATGCCGGCCACTGGCTCATAGGCCTTGCGTATCCACTGAAAGCGCAGCGGCTCGTCGCCGTCGTTGTGCAGCGACCACGGGGCATCCGGGGCGAGGAATACATAGCTCCCCGCACGCAGCGCATGCGTATCGCCGCCAAGCGTGAGCGACCCACGGCCGGCGAGCACGAACAACACCCCTTCCACGCCGGCCTCCGGCTCGCCCTGGTCACAGCCGCCGCCGGGAGCGACCTCCATCGCGTACTGGGCAAAGGTTTCGGCAAAGCCGGACAGCGGCCGCGCCAGAATCCAGGCCCGCGTATCGCGCCAGTGCGGCAGCTTGCTTGTGACGATATCCCGCATCGTGCCGGCCGGAATCACCGCATAGGCGGTCTTGAACACGGCGCGATCGACCGTGCGATCAGTCTGCGGCGGCAGGCCGCCGGGCGGGAATGCGTAGCTGCGGTCGGTCATCGTGGGTATCGCTCGACGAAAGAGTTATCTGGATACTAACGGCCAGCATGATTGGATACAATTCATAGCAGGCACAGTAGACAATCGTCTAAGCCACCGCATCGCATGCTGTGACCGGCAATAGCGAACCCCTTCGAGTCGGGCAGTAGAGAGATTGCGCCGCCTCAGGCAAAGGACAGCGACAGCGGCTTTACGGGGCGAGTCGATAGGCAGGCCACGACGGGCTTGACCCTATCGGTTCGAATACTCGTCGCGCTCCGGCTAGCGTGAGCGCGCGGCGCACTGGCGCCGTTTTCCTTTCATAGGCCTCGCGTAGTCCAAATCGGTGCAGCACGTCCGCCCCGGTAATAACCGTATCCATTGCACGGCCTTGCATCGGGTTCGCCCTGCGACGAATGGCGGATAACGGCGTAGCAACGAGTCCCTTCCGTCGCCACGCGTTTTATGGAATGTTGCCGTTTCGGCTTTGGTGACGCGCCTGCGTGCCAGCCGGCCCGCGGCGAGCTGCCGCGTGAGACGAGGGGGACCATGAACTACCGAATCATCGCCGCGCTGGCGTTACTCGCCGGCGCCACCACGGCTGCACAAGCCGATCCCGCCAATGCGCTCGGCCGTGCCGTCGGCAGTTTCAGTAGCGGCGTCAGCCAGGCTGCCATGCAGCCGCTCATCAACAGCCAACCGCAATGGATCACCATCGCGCCGCGCTCCAAGGAAGAGTGTTTCGCCGAATCCGACGGAGTCATTAACTCGACGTTTGTCCGTTGCCGCCGTGGGCGTCAGGAACTGACGCGGTTCGATGCGGCGGGGAGTCGGGTGGTGTTGAGTGAGCGGGGGATTCCGGAGTGGTGAGCGCTCTACGCACTAAATATCTAATCGACGATGCTACGGATTCGGATAGCAGCGGGAAATTCCGTTCCACGCTCGATAAAGCGGGCGTTGTTTTATTGCTATGCGAAAAGGGCTTCAGGCGCTATACCTAGCTTCGTTCGTATACTTGGCGTTGGGTATAGTTAAAAAACGTTAAATGAGAGAGGGGAGAAATGGCAAAAGGCTACGCATGTCCGGAGTGCGGGAACCATACCGGTCGGTATCGTAACGGCGCATACCATTGCAGCACTCAACAGTGTCGTGCCGTCTGGTGGAGCGCATTTGATAAACCATCTGCTGGCTCAAAACGCAAAGGTTTTCGGTGCTCAACCTGCGGAAATCAAACTTTGCATCCGGTGGCAGATGTTGCGAACGCTAAAGTTTGGCGCTGTAGCGTATGCGCCACCACCGTTGTAAAAGCTGCGGCGGCGGAATGAGATACCCCACAGGTCGCTGCAGTTGACTGCCCAAAGCGCTGGCGCGCTTCGGGCGGCAACTGAGCTTAGGCGTTGGGTGAAACAATAACGGGGGATGCGTGAAATTCTGTTATGTCGATGAAACGGGCATAGGCGGTGAACCAATCGCGGTCATGGCGGGAATTGTGGTGGACGCGCATAGAATGCATCTAACGAAAACTCATTGGAGCGAATTGCTCGATGTTCTCTCCAATATCGTGGGCCAGCAAATCAACGAATTTCATACGCACAAATTCTACGGTGGAAAAGGAATATGGAAGCAAATTGATGGGCCGAAGCGGGCTGAAATAATAACGGCCGTTATCAACTGGATGGCAGCCAGAAAGCACAAGGTCGTCTATTCCGCTGTGCTCGTCTCGGCACTCAACGAGCAGATAGAAGAAGGAAACGGAATACTGTCCGACTTCACGCTATGGCGAACGCTGGGTTTTCACCTCGCGTTAGCTTTGCAGCGCGCACATCAAGGCGAATCAAAAACGAAAGGACATACCGTGCTGGTTTTTGATGAGGAGGTGCACGAGAAGTCGGAATACACTTCGCTGTTGTTGTCTCCGCCGGATTGGAGCGACGAATACTACAACCGTGGTAAGAAGCAAGATCCGCTCGATCAGCTTATAGATGTTCCGCATTTCGTCGACTCTACAAAAGTAGAGCTTGTTCAGGTTGCCGATTTGTACGCTTTCATCCTTCGCCGGCATTTCGAACTGGCCTCTGGCTTAGAAGAACCAAAGTATGCAGACGAGGAGGAAAAAATAAGCGAGTGGTCTAGCGCAATATTGAAGCAAACTATATCTAAGGCCAATATCTATCCAAAAACAAAAGTTTCAGCCGCCGCTCAAGCCTTTCGCGATGTGGCCCCGCCTTGTTGCCTATAAAAATATCCAACAGTGCGCTGCACTTGACCGTCCAAAGCGCTGGCGCGTTTCGGCCGGCAACTGAGCTTAGGCGTTAGGCGCAATGCATGAAATCTAGAAAAGAAGGGGTATTTGTATGATTTTTAAGACGTTCTTATTGGCCACGCTCTTGAGCGTTACCGTTACCGCTTGGGGGGCAGGATTGACCGGGCCGCAGAGGCACGCCGTTCGATCCGCGGAGCAGTACTTGAGTTTTCAGGGATTCTCTCGAAATGGCCTTATTGAACAACTATCTTCCGAAGGTGGTGAGGGATATAGCGTTGCAGACGCTACAGCAGCAGTAGATAGTTTGGACGTCGATTGGAATGCCCAAGCGGTAAAATCCGCACGTCAGTATCTTGAAATACAGGGGTTTTCTTGTACTGGGCTCATTGAGCAGCTTTCTGCGGAGGGTGGCGATGGCTATACGGAGCCCCAGGCACGCTACGGAGCGAACCAAACAGATGCGTGCTAGCAGTTTGAGGGGCACCTAACGAGGCGCTGCAGTTGACCGCCCAAATCGCTGCCGCGCTTTGGGTTCCCTACGCGGCCTTCGGCCGCTACGGCGGCAACTGAGCTTGGGCGTTATGCATAAAATCTGGGGCAGAAGGTGACTGACAAAAAGCCGTATCAATACCTCAAAGCTCTGTTAGGAAAAGAGCGATTTGCTAATCAATCGTTCCATGATTTCTTAGCCGCCGATTCAAACGTCGAACGATTCGAGATATCAGACGAACACAATTTCGAAGGCGTGTTGTACGTCAAGAATTCCGAAGAACGCAGACCGAAATGGGCTCAGCTGGCGGATTCCCTTGTCGGCGAGCAGGTAGAGCAACTCACGAATCGATCTAGCTCCGCAGTATTAATTATCCGAGTTGATGGCGGCGTATTGGCATTCCCGTTTGGCTATGGCCGATTCTTATTAAACATCACTTGTTTTGAGCAGGATTTTGGCCTTAAAAGCGCACTCAACACGCTAGACCACGAAAGTTTAAGAAGCATCGATCTCCATACGCTTGAAGATCAACCGATCCAAAAGAAGTCGCAAACGCTAAGGGGGTCGGAGGCAAGTGTATTTGGCATAGATATTTTCAAAGATGTACTTCGAGCAGTTACCGGTGCGCCGCGACCGGGAGTTAACTACAAGAATATTGCTGGCGGTGATGCTATCTATTCTTTCGGTGTAGAAATGCTGGTAAATGAGTTTCCACGAGTCGCCGGCGAGCTCGTAGATTATTACCGC
Source organism: Salinisphaera sp. C84B14 (assembly GCF_040361435.1). Taxonomy (NCBI): domain Bacteria; kingdom Pseudomonadati; phylum Pseudomonadota; class Gammaproteobacteria; order Salinisphaerales; family Salinisphaeraceae; genus Salinisphaera; species Salinisphaera sp. C84B14. Next base: position 55,093 of record NZ_APNL01000014.1, read on the forward strand.
GGTGATTTATATAAAACATCGTTCAGTTGGGTCGATAACATCAGGCGCATTAAGGACGGGGGCACAATTAGCGACTTAGACCAGGCTCTGGTCAACGCCATAAAAAATAACGATCAAGATCTAGTTATTACGCTACCAGAGATAATAAAGTGGGACGAAATTCGTGGCTTCAGTTTTACCAGAACAAAGGGAGATATTACGCCTACAATCGAGTCGGCAAAATATCTTGATAACGTCGATGCTGCCACGGTTTCGGTAGAATCAATAAAGCGCGATAGGCTATACGTAACCGATATTCATCAAAATGAATTCAACTACTCGATATATACTTGTCTCTACTTAGAGATCGACCAGGGCGATACCAAAAAAATCATCTTTGGTGGTGTTTGGTATGAAATAGACAAATCCTTCATGAGCGAAATCGAATCGATACTTTCGCAGGTTGAAGTGACAGATATTGCTTTTCCACCAATAGAAGAGTGGATCGAAGAAGACAAATACAAAATTGAGACTGAGGCCGATTATAATGTTCGCGCCTCTGCGTTTCTAGGTTGCCATTTGCTCGATAAAAAATTAGTAAAATCCACAAAGACGACGTCGCCCATCGAGCTTTGTGATTTATTCACTGCTCAAAGGCAGCTTATACACGCAAAACATAGAAAAGGGGGGTCCGCTGGATTGAGTCATTTGTTTGCTCAAGGGAATGTTTCGGCGGAGGTGCTTTTAGGCGATAGAACGTTTCGCAAAAAAGCTCGTACGGTGCTTAGACGAGTAAATCCGCTGGCTGTGGATCTGGTGCCGATTGATGGCTTGAAAAGCGCGGATTATGAAGTCGTTTTTCTGATACTTGGCGCCGACAGTAATAACGTCAAACAGAGCTTGCCATTTTTTAGCAAAGTGAATTTGGCTCGAACGTTTGAAAATCTATCGCAGCGCGGATTCACGGTGCGAATCGGCGGCGCCGCAAAAGTGTCAAGAGAAAATGCATAACAATACGCTGCAGTTGACCGCCCAAAGCGCTGCCGCGGTTCGGGTTCCCTCCGCAGGCTTCGCCTGCTCCGGCGGCAACTGAGCTAAGGCGTTAGATTAATGTATCAGGGCACTAATGCTCCGCTATTATCCCACTGGACGGGGCAGTATCTTGAGAAGTAGTCGTGATAGGCGAGGGGCGCGAGCGACACGACGCCGGTAGAAGCAATATGCATGTCGTTATAGGCGGTGGCAGCGGGTTCATTGGTACGGCCCTTGCGGAGCGGCTTCGCGAGCGGGGCGATCGCGTCACGCTGATTTCGCGGTTTGCTGGCGAGGGGCGAATTACCTGGGCCCAGGTCAAGGATGACCCGTTTCCCGCATGCGACGCTGTCGTCAACTTAGCCGGCAAGCATATTCTCGATCTCACCCGCCGCTGGACGCTAGCGTATCGGGATGAAGTGCTGGCCTCGCGCATTGAAACAACCGAAGCCCTGGTCGCGGCGATCAACCGTATGGCGTCGCCGCCCGAAGTGTTCGTATCCACCGCCGGCAAGTGCTTTTACGGCACGGCCGAGCTCGACGGCGAGCAGGCGTATCCCGAGTTAACGGAAGAGTCGGAACCCATGGGCATCGACTTTCCGGCCGAGCTGGTCAGCCAGTGGGAGCGCGCTGCCGAAGGTATCGACACGAGCCGTACACGGCATGTGCAGGTGAGGATCGGCGTGGTGCTCGGCGCCGTGGAGCGCAAGTCCTATATCGGCAAGCTATGGCGAATCGGCCGCGCGCGCGGCTTTCTGCCCATCATACGACTGCCCTTCTGTCTGGGCATGGGGGCGACCATCGGCCATGGCAGGCAGCCGTTCCCCTGGATTCATATCGACGACATGGTGGGCATTCTGCTGCACGTGATCGACAACCCGCAGCTTCAGGGCCGCTACAACGCCGTCGCGCCGGGTATCGTGTCCAACCATGACTTCACCCATGCCTTCGCGCGGCAGCTGAAGCGACCCGTGGTGTGGGCCGCGCCACGCTGGCTGATTAAACGCGTGGTGGGCGCCGAGCGTGCTTCCATTCTCCTGGAGGGGCAGAACGTAAAGCCCAAGAGAACGCTGGAATCGGGCTACCGGTTCGAGTACCCGACGATCGATAGTGCGTTGGACGACCTCGTTGAGATCACGGTCTGATGCACAGGCGGTTACTGAATCAAATGGCGCCTCGCTGGTCGTGCATATTAGGGAACGTCTTCGAACGGTCGATTCTTGCTGTCAGCCGGCTAGTCCACCCACAAACCCATCAATAGCCACCGCCGTGCGCCGCGGCGCTTCGCGGATCGGCGTATGGCCGACGTCGTCGAACACGGTGACCGTGGCGTTGGGCAGATTGTCTTCCAGTTCCTGGGTGACTTTTACATCGAAGATTGCGTCCTTCCGGCCCCAGATCACGAGTGTGGGCATGCGCAGGGAGTGCAGCACCATATGGAAGGTGCTGGGCGGCAGGTGGGTCTGGGTGTTGAGCAGGCTGTCGAGTACCTGCGTGTAGGCGGCGCGGTGGGCCACGGCCCGTGTGGCCAGGGCCTGCTGGATGCTGTCGGGGATGAACGGCGGCTTGGCCATGGCCACATTTAGCAGGCGCTGGTAGTCGGCCGCCGTTTCAATCGCCAGCGGGTTGTCGCCCTGGGTGATGGCCTGCATCACCGGCGAGGGGTTGTCGGCATAGACGCCGGCGCTGTCCACCAGTACCAGCCCGCGCACCTGCTGCGGGCGGGCCATGGCGAAGAGTGCGGCGACGCCGCCGCCCATGGAGTGGCCGACCAGCACATAGCGTTGCGCGCCGATGGCATCGACAAAACGGCCCAGGGTTTGGGCCATGCTGTCGGCGGAGGCGTCGTTGGCCAGCGGGGTGCCGCCATGGCCGGGCAGGTCCGGAATGATGACGTGCCAGCGATCGGTGAGATCGCGGGCGACCTCGTTCCAGTGGTTGCGATCGCCGGTGTAGCCGTGCAGCAGGATCAGCGTGGGGGCGTTGGCCGGGCCGCCCTCGGAATAAGGCATACCGCGGCCGTCCGGCAGGGTGGCGGTATGGTTGGTCAGCCCCGCCCAGGCGCGTTCCTGTTGCATGAAGGCATCGAGCTGCGCGGTGGCAGACCCGCTGCCCATATGGGCACAGCCGGCGAGCAGGCCAAGCGCGGCAACCAGCAGCAGCCGGCTGAAAACAAGGGCGTGATTCGAGCGATGACGCATGGCGATCTCCAGCAGCGCCGGCTGATCGGGCCGGCCTTGTGCATCATGGCACGTGCGCCGCGAACGGCGCGCGGTCGCGGCGTCGGCGGTTGGCATGATCGAAAGGCGATAGCCGGCGCGGTTAGCGATGAGGGCGATCGGTCGCGGTGCACGAAGCGCCTACGAGCAGCCGTTATAATCGGCCGCCAATCCATAAAGCCGGCCCGCAAGGTTCTGCGCAGCGTTTGTCGCAGCCTGACGCGGACCGGGATGCGCGATGCACCCTGCGTTTTTTGCTTTGCTGTTCGTGCTGGTTGTCAGCATTCCGTTGTGGCTTCGCTACCAGCGCCACCGCAGGGTGTCGCGGCGGCTGGCCGCCCAGGATGACGCCGATACGCTGTCGCCGCGGGATCAGCTGGCCGTTGCCCTAGCATATCCGCACGAAGTCCTGATCGATGGCCGCGTGCACGCCACTCAAGGAGAGTTCGGCGTCACGGGCGGCCCCAGCCGCGACCGGCGAATTTATATCGGCGATCTATGGGTGCGCGTGCATGAAAGCCTGCTGGAGTCGATCGCGCCGTATTGCACCGCCCGTGTCGTACGCGCCTGGGACAAGTCGCTGGTGGTCGAACTCAACGGCGTGCCCGTGCTGCCTACGCTGGTGGCGGGCGATACGCCGCCGGAAAACCACAAAGACCACGGCGTGCGGTTGCTGGGTGAGTACCGCGAGAGCGGCGCCGATTTTCGTCTGCGCTTGAGCGACAGCGCGGTCGAAACCGGCGGCTTGCGGGTGATAAGCGCGAGCCTGATCGCCCTGGGCGCGGTGATCGTGATGCTGGCGGTGCCGAGCCTGCACCCGGTGTGGTTCGGCGTGGGCAGCCTGCCGCTAGTCTGGGGTTTGCTCGTCTATAGGCCCGGGTCGAGCGTGGGCAGGTACGAGCAGGGCGAGCGCCTGTTTCGGGTACGCGGCCGCGTGAGCGTGGCCGACCGCGAAGCGGATATACCGGGCAGCGAACGAATCGGCGAGCTAACCGGCGATGAGTCGGCGCGTATATCGCAGATGATGATCAACCAGGCGGCCACCGGGCCGGTTCTCAGCCTAGCCCGGAAATGGCCCGTGGTGCTGATCGGCAATATCGTGTTTCGCTACCCCGAACACTGGCTCGAAACCCTGCGCGAGCGTACGCCGGCGGTCGCCGACGTCACGGTGACGCAGCGTGGGCAGGTGATCAGCCATGCGGCGTTGTCGCGCTACAACGAGCTGCGACATTTTCCGCCCGTGGACTGGCTTTCGCACGCGCTGGTGGCCGGTTTGGCCCTGGCGGCTATCGCGATCGCGCTTTTTTGCGGCACGGCGACCTATCGCACGCCCATGGATCTTGCGGCCAGTGCATCAGCTATGGACTGGCTCGACCGGCTGCCGGCGGCGCTGGCGTTCTATGGCCTGGCAGGACTTGGCGTGTATCACGGTATTTGTGCCGTGGTGGGGTTGTTGCGCGGACGCGATCGCAGCGCGCGCCTGGCGCGCTGGCTGGCTGCGCAATAGTTTGCCGGGAGGCGGGTGGCCTAGCCATAGGGCACGCGAAGATGCGACCGGCTACGTAGCGCGCTCGGAAAACGCCGTCGATCGGCGCGATCGGGTTGGAGGCACGCCAAGGACGAGCCCGCCGGGGGCGGCGGGCTCACGGAGCGGCTCAGGCAGCACAAACGGCAGAAGCCGGCGCTGCCTCGTAATGGTCGATAATCGTCTGCCAGCGGTCGCGTTCCTGGGCGATGTTGCAATCGCCGTGGGCGATCACTTCGTCGACGATGGCGCGGAACAGGCCGGCAAACGCGGTCAGGCCGGCGCTCATCTCCGCGGTATCGGGATGCATGAAGTTCAGGTTCGTGCCGTGCCCGACCCGGTTGACCCAGTAATGCACCGACTTGGCATTGCGCCGGGTACCGATCACGGTAAAGGCATGGGCCGAGAGATCGCGAAAGGTGGGGATCAGCCGGGTATCGATGAACGACAGGCTGGTCATTTCCGGCGGCATGCTCGACAGCGCCGGGTCCACCACCTTCTGGGCCGGGTAGACCGGGACGCCGATCATGCTGCGCGCGGCCTTGTTGGCCTTGCGGGCGGCGGCCACGGTCTCGGCAAAGGAGTCGGCAATCGTGAACTCCAGCGGCACCGGATGCGCGAACCAACCCATGCTGTAGTGCTCGGCCTCGGAAACACGCGTCGAGCGCGGCGTGCAGATGGTAAAGCGCTCGCTGTGGCGCACCAGCCGCTCGATCAGGGCGGCCACGGCCGTGAAGCCGGCGCTGAGCGAGCCGCCTGCTTCGGCACAGGCCGCCTCGAAGGCCTCGGATTCGGCCACCGATAGAAAGTCGGGAATGGTGGTCATGCGACCCGGCGCGAAATCTTCCGGGCCGTTCAGCCCGGTGGCAAAGCAGAAGTCCGGCAATGCGCCGCCGTGCAGGGCCTTGAAGCGCTCCCATTCCGCCACCTGGGGCGAATCGGGCGTCAAGCGGGCGCAGTAGGCGGTATCGCGCCGGGCATAGTCGGCATACGACGCGCTTTCGGGTAGTTGATCGAACGGGTCGCGCCCGGCACGGAACGCTTCGTAGAACATCATGAGCTCTTCGAAAATCATGAACACCGAAAACCCGTCGGTCAGCAGATGATCGAGACAGACGGCGACGGTGAACTCCGGGTTGGCGGTATCGGCGCCGGCGTTCTCGATACCGAGCGCACTGAAAGAGAACAGATCCCATTCCGGAATGCGCGGCTGGCGTACATCGATCACCGATGCGAAATCGGCCCCGCCACTGCCGGGCGCGGCCAGGTCCACCGACTCGGCGCTGAGCTCGATATCGTGCGCGGCCACGGTGCGGCTGGCCCAGTCGCCGTCGCGATAGTGAAAGCCTGTGTGGTAGACGTCGTGGCGCTGCAGATGCGCTTCGCAGGCTTGTTTGAAGGCCGCGTCGTCGTAGTGGTCGAACACCTTGAACGCAATGCCGAGAATGCGCACCGCATTGCCCTGCATATAAGCCGAGGTCTCGCGGCTGGAGTCCAGCGCCGCGCGCTGGATTTCCGAAGGCGGCACGCCGTTCTCGGGGGCGCAGGCATGGGCCCGACGGGCGGCGTCGCTGGCGAAAAACAGCCGTGCGGGGCCGGCGGGCGCCGGCCAGTCGCGTAGTAGATTCATCTCCATGGTTAACTCCCTATTACCGATAAACGAATCGAGTGTTCGGGTGTGAACGATCGCTGGTGCGCGATCATTTCATGTCACATGAATTTATCTAAGCAAGTTGCGCGCCAAGGGCGACGGGTACGACACGTCTGCTTGCAGGCGCGGGCTCTTGTGTATCGATACTGCGTTAGCGATATGACGGTTTTTAGACGCGTGGCCTGTGGGCGGAGACGAAGCCGCTCTTCGCCCACGCCTGTGCGAGCGTCCGCGCGCCCCGGCCACGGGCGGTAAAGCCATTGGGGGATAAGACGCACAGCTGCCGGCGTCGACTTCTAGACGACGTTTAAAACAGTTGGCACGGCCAGCCGTTTTGGTGCCGGATTAATGGTCAACACCGGCGGCGGCTATCGGGGCGGATGCAGGCCTGGTAAGAGAACGCGCAAGCGCGCTTGTTATCCGTGTTGGCGAGCGCCGGGCGGCATAGGGGCTCGTTGGACGCGAAAACCGTTTCGTTACGAGCGCCCGGGCGCGGGCCAAGCCAACGCCTGCGCTCGCATCTGCATCGCTACGGTGAACGATTACACGCCATAGGCAGGCGCGGCCGGATCATGCGATGCGTCGGCCCATTGCTCGCTCGGGCGGCGTTCGCTGCGTGCCTGAAACTGTGATGCCGCCTGGGCATTGTGCGAGCTGAGCTTGAACGCGCCGATGATGCGCGCCAGTCGCGTGGCCTCCTGGCTGAGCGAATCGGAGGCGGCCGCCGACTCTTCCACGAGCGCGGCGTTTTGCTGGGTCATTTCGTCGAGCTGGGAGACGGCCTGGTTGACCTCGAGAATGGCCGTGTTCTGCTCCTGTGCCGCGGTGGTGATTTCAGTGATTAGCCCGTTCACGCGATTGACCTGTTCGACGATGGATTTGATCCGCTCGCCCGTGCGCTCAACCAGGGCTTCGCCGTTGGCGGTTTTCTCCACCGAGGTATTGATGAGTGTCTTGATCTCGCCCGCGGCCTGCGTGCTGCGGTTGGCGAGGTTACGTACTTCCTGGGCCACCACGGCGAAGCCGCGGCCCTGTTCGCCGGCGCGGGCGGCCTCTACCGAGGCGTTGAGAGCGAGCAGGTTGGTCTGGAAGGCGATGGAATCGATCACGGCGATGATCTTTTCGATTTCGCGGGCAGAGCCGCTGATGTCGCGCATGGTATCGACTACCGCGGCCATGGATTGGCTGCCTTCGTCTGCCGCCTGAGCCGCCTCGGAAGACAGGCGCGCCGCATGCCGCGAGGATTCGGCCGAGTTGGCCACGGTGCTGGTGAGCTCTTCCATGGCGGCGGCGGACTGCTCCAGGCTGGCGGCCGTGTTCTCGGTGCGCCGCGACAGGTCCACGCTGCCGGTGGAAATTTCGCCGGAAGCCATTTTCACGTTTTCGCTGCTGTCGCGCACGTCGATCATCACGTGGTCGATCTTGTCGACAAAGGCGTTGAACTGGGTCGCCACGGTGGCCAGCTCGTTGCGGCCGGCGACCGGCAGACGCTGGGTGAGATCGCCGTCGCCGCTGGCGATTTCACGCATGCGATCGCCAAGCTGACTCAGCGGACGGGCAATACTGCGGCCTACCATCCAGATCAGGACCAGGCCGAGCAGGGCAACCAGGCCGCTGACGAGAACCATGCCCAGGGTGTCGGCCGTACGCTGGTCGGCGAGGTCGCCTTGCAGCACATCGAGATCGGCCATGACCGCGGCCACCGGCAGCTGCATGACCAGCGTCCAGACGGTATCGGTATTGCCGACCCGAACCGGGCGATAGGATTCGATCATCTCGCCGTTGGTCGAACGGGTGCTGACCGCTTCGCCGCTCTGGCGGGCCTGGGCCAGCTTTTCGAGCCCTTCCGCGCTCAATACGCTCGTCGCCGGTTGGCCGAGTCGGGCTGCATCGCCGGTGTAGGCGACCAGCCGTCCCAGCGGCGCGACCAGCGCCATGCGCCCCGCGCCTTCATAAAGACCCTGGTTCGACTGGCTGAGCAAGGTCTGGATGAAATCCACGGATACGTCGGTGCCGGCCACGCCCTTGAACGCGCCATCCACCACGATGGGCACGCTGAAGGTGGCTACCATCACGCGCTTGTCGTCGTAGTCGTAGAACGCTGGGTCCACCACACAGGTGTCGCCGCCTTCTTTCGGACACAGATAGTATTCGCCGCGTCGGATGCCGGACTCCAGCATCTTGGGGTTTTCCATGCCGGTGATGTCGAGGGCCGATACTTCAGCAACGCCTTGGTCGTTCTTGAATGCCCAGGGCCGGAAACGGCCGCTGCCATCATAGCTCTGCGCGTTGTTTTCGGGCACGACATAGGCATCGTCGTTGCCGAAGGCGTTCGGCTCCCAGCCGATGAAGGCATCCAGCAGGAAGTCGTTCTTTGCCACGGCCTGTTGGACCAGCGCCGACAGCTCCGGGCGGCCGAATTCGAACGCGGCGCTGTTCGCACCCGGCTCGGCCGCCAGTTCGCTTGCCGCGGCCAGGTCGCGGGCGATGCCCAGGGCCTGTTCCAGCTTGCGGTTGATCTGCTCGCCCTGGGCGTTGGCCAGGGCGGCCAGGCGTTCGTCGATGGCCCCTTCCAGCAGGGCGCCGGTACGTTGCTCCACGAACTCGCCGGTACGCTTGGTGGCGACATAGTTGTAGATCAGCAGGGCGGCGACCACGCTCAGAATACAGGCGCCAGCGGCCAGTACGACGAAGTGTTTGATCGAGGTGAAATGCTTCATGCGGCGAGGTCCGGATATCAGACGAACAGTGGTGTCATCGGATCCGGCTTGCCTTGAGGCGGATGGGCCGGGTCTCTCTCAAGGTAACGACACGGCTAAAGCAAACTTTAAAACCATGCGCTGGGTGGTATGCACAGCTAAAGCCTCCGTCGATTCTTAATAAAGTGGCGCGAGGAGCGCCAAGCGGGCGCCCTGAGCTAAAACTGGCTGCTGGATGAAAGCCGCTATCTGAGCGATCCCGATAGGTTTCGATCGCTAAATATCTGCCACAAGAACAATTCTCGGTTTAGCCGGCGCGATAACAGGCCGTAATGCTCGGCGCGTGATCGATAGCGCAAGAGAAAATTCATGTTGAGTGCAGTTGTTCGCGGCGTGATATGCCGTATCAAAAACCGGCCAGCCGCAGCTGACAGGACCCGCAGATACAAATGGCCGATACCGTCTCGCGGGGCATGAAACGCATGACGGGCGTCGACAAGCACGGCGGCAGGCATGCGACACCTGGCGGACGGGCGAGATTGTTGTCAGTCGGTGGCAACGACCCAGTGGCCATCGCACAGGGTTTGGGCAAGCCAGTCGGCGACCACCCGCAGGCGCGGCAGATGCGCCATGTCCTGATGGCGCACCAGCCAGAGTTCGCGCCCGGCAGGGTCGATATCCAGCATGGCCAGGCCCGGGGTGCGATCGCCGACACAGCGGGGCATGAGGCAGCAGGCGCCGGTGGCCAGTGCCAGCTCGGCGATGATGCCCCCGCGGTTGGCGCGCAGCAGAGTTCGTCGTTCGGGGAAATGTTCGGCCAGCCATTGCTGTTCGGGCTTGTCGATGAAGGCCTCATCCAGATCCACCCACGGCGCGCGGTACGGATCGGCGTTCCTGTCGGCGGCATAAATGCCGTAGGCGAGATCGCCCAGCCGGCGGACATCGAGGGTGGTGCCGGCCGGCCGGGCCAGGCGCAGGGCGATATCGGCCTCGCGCTGGGCAACGCGCAGGTTGCGATTGCCGCCAATCAGGTCGATACGCAGGCCCGGATGCTCGGCGAGCAGGGCATCGATGCGGGGTGCCACTGCGTTTTCGAGCACGCCATCCACGCCGGTGATGCGTACCAGGCCGGAGACGGGCTGGCGGCCGGGCGGCCTTTCCAGGCCGGTCAGCGTCGCGGCGAGCCGGTCTTCCATGGCACGGGCGGTGTCCAACAACGGTTCGGCGTGGGCGGTGGCCCGGAGGCTTTGGCCGTCCCGGCGCAGCAACGGCTGGCCCAGTTTTTGTTCGAGGCGCTGCAGCCGTCGTGCCACGGTGGTCTGGTTCACGCCGAGCTCGCGCGCGGCCGCGCTCATCGTGCCGCCGCGACATACCAGCGCAAACGTTTTCAGGCCTTCCCAGTCGAGCGTGCTCATAACGACTTTGTACTCTATCGCGGGTCTGCATTTATGCAGAATGTGCCTGCAAAAGCCCCGATTTTAATTGCGAATTAGCAGGTGCATGATGTGCCCGTCCTATTCACCCGTCCATTCAGGAGAGACAAGATGTCCGCACAAACCATGCTCCAGATCGCCGGCGCGGCGCTGCCGCTCGGCACGCCGAAAAACGCCGCCCTTATCGTGATCGATGCCCAGGAAGAATATCGCGACGGCGCCCTGTCGCTGTCGGGCCTGGCGCCGGCGCTGGATAACGTCGCCCGCCTGATCGCCCACTGGCGCGGAAACGGCGGCACCGTCATCCATTTCGTGCACCACGGCGAATCGGGCGGGCCGGTATTCGACCCGGACGGGCAGTATGTCGAGATCATGTCGGAGGTGGCGGCTAACGAGGGCGAGCCGGTGATCGTCAAGCATGTGCCCAACGCCTTCGGCGGCACCGATCTGCAGGCCCGCCTGCAGGCGGCGGGCATCCAGCAGCTCGTGCTCGCCGGTTTCATGAGCCATGTCTGCATATCGACCACGGCACGGGCAGGCCACGAGCTGGGTTATCCGGTCACGATTGCCGAAGATGCCGTCACCACGCGGGATCTGCCGGCCACCGACGGTCGCGGCGCGATCACGGCCGCGCAACTGCACCGCGCCGAGATGGCGATACTGTCGGATATCTTCGCCCGGGTGACGGCGACCGAAACCATCGTATCGGCCTGAAATCGCCCGGACAGCACGCCCCGATCGCCGTTGCGGTGGTCGGGGTGTTTGGCCTGGGCGAGCTAGTCGTGGCCGCCCCAGCGGCGCGGATCCAGCCGGCCTTCGTACATGGGCAGCTCCAGCGCCGGATCGTCTGCGCGCCACTGCGACCACAGCCGATTGAGGCCGGCGGTGCCGAAGCGGCGCACGCGCGTGACCTCGTCCAGGTTGAGCACGTCGGTCAGCGTGCCGGCGGTGGCGCCAGTCAGCTGCGCACGCACCCGGCCTTCCGGGTCGATGATCGCACTCTCGCCTACGCCGGAGGGCGTGGCGGCATTGACGCTGACCAGAAACACCTGGTTGAAGATCGCGTTGGCGCGGATGAGCACCTGTTCCTGGGCACGGTCGCTGGTGGTGGTGGCCACCGGGTTGACGATGACTTCTGCGCCCATCCAGGCCAGCTGGCGACAGACTTCGGGAAACCAGATGTCGTAACAGATCGCCAGGCCGATCCGCCCGATGCCCGGCACGTCGAACACGGTGAACGCCGAGCCTGGCCGATAAGGCTCGAACGGGCGCCACGGAAAACACTTGCGATAAGCCGCCACGCAGTCGCCGGCCGGCGAGAACACGGGCGCGGTGTTGTAAAGGTGGCCGTCCGTGCCGCGTTCGCACAGGCTGCCCGGTTGCAGCCATATGCGATGGCGGCGGGCGATATCGGCAAGCGCGCGCATACGCGGGCCGTCGATGGGCTCGGCCGCGGCCTCGAGCTGGGCACGGCGTTGCTCGGGCGTGCCCGCGTTCGGGCACAGGTGCATTTCCGGGTAGCAGACCAGCCGCGTTGTCGCTTCGGCTTCCGCGCTGAAATTGGGGCCGAAGTCGCTCAGCTGTACGGCGAGCTCCTGCTCGAATGCCTCGTAGTCGTCGCTGTTCAGGGCAGCCTGGGCCGGGCCCTGGATTGCCAGCACGGGTAGAAAACGCGTCATCGGTCGCTCCGCTGCGGGCTATTCTGCGTCGTCGAATTGGACCTGCGGCGGCTGACGGGTGAAACCGCGGGTCAGATAGGTCAGCTGCGCCAGGCCCAGCGCCAGCCAGATCAGGCCCAGCACGACGGCATGGCTGTCGAGCTGGGTGAGCAGTACCAGGTTCACCAGGGCGCCGATGCCGGGAATGATCAGGCCACCGATCACGCCGTAGCGATCGCGGGTCGGGCGATCGCGTCGGTACATGAACAACACCGACACGTTGACCATGGTGAAGGCGATAAAGGCGCCGAAGTTGATGAACGAAGCCGCCGAGAGCACGTCCAGGAAAATGGCGACGATGCCAATGGCCCCGGTGAGTACGATATTGAACACCGGGGTATGGAAGTTCGGGTGCAGTTTGCCGAACAGCCGGCGCGGCAGCACGGCGTCGCGGCCCATCGCATAGAGCAGCCGCGATGCGCTGGCCTGGGCCGCGATGCCGGAGGTGAACTGGGCCAGCACCATGCCGGCCAGAAAGATCGCGCCGAACAGATCGGCGCCGATCGTGCGCGCAATTTCGAAGGCGGCCGAGTCGGCATCGTCGAAGATCGCGCCCGGGTGGACCAGCTGGGTGGTGTAGCCCACGGCCACATAAATGCCGCCACCGATGAGCGCGGTCAGCAGAATGGCGCGCGGTATGTTGCGACGCGGCTCGATGGTTTCCTCGGTAAGCGTGGTCACCGCATCGAAGCCCAGAAACGAATAGGCCGCGATGGCCGCACCGGCGGCAATGCTCGACAGGCTGGACTGGTCGTTGAAGAACGGCGTGGTGCTCAGCAGCGCGTCGGCGCCCTCGGCGGCGAATACGTGGCGCAGGGACAGCAGCACGAAAAAGGCGACCACGAGCACCTGAAACACCATCAGCAGCGAGTTCACCCGCGCGGCGAGCTTGATGCCGTAGGCGTTCAAGGCGGTGGTAAGCCCGATGAAGCCGAGCAGGAACACCCAGCTGGGGACCTCCGGGAAGCGCGCGTTCAGATAGGCCGCGCCGATCAGCCAGATGACCATCGGCAGGAAGAAATAATCCAGCAGCACGCCCCAGCCGACCATGAAACCCACGCGATCGTCGATGCCGTTGCGTACATAGGTGTACGCCGAGCCCGAGGCCGGGAAACGCCGCGACATGATGCCGTAGCTGTAGGCGGTGAACAGCATCGCCAGGGTGGTCAGCAGATAGGCCGTGGGTACGGCGCCGTGGGTGGCTTCGGCCACCACGCCGAAGGTGCCCAGCACGATCAGCGGCGTCATGTAGGCCAGGCCGAAGAGCACGACGGCCTTGAGCGTGAGCGTGCGTTCGAGTTGCGTATCGGTTTCGGACATGCCAAGTATCCTCGAGTACGCGGCGCAGCAGCGAAGCCGTTGGCTCGCAGCGCCGGCTAGGTTGCGCCTGGCGCAAACCCCAATTCATACCAGGCCCGAGGCGCGATGCGTGGTAGTCGACACCGTTCGCCAGAGCGCGATCCCAGGTTCCGAAAAAACGATAGCCCTGCGGCGCGGCCGGCGTATATAACCCCGCGGGGGTATGCCAGGGCGCAGGGGGGCGTGTTCGCTTATGGGTGACGTGCAAACGCGGGCGGCCACTGCCCAGACGATACGAGCGCTGGGCACGCCGCAGTTCATGCCCTGTTTCCTGTCGTTGCTGCATACCCTGGCCGCCTTCGACAATCTGATCGTGATCGCCTACTGCGACGAGCAGCGCCCCGAGGCCTTGTATCGGGAATACACCGATCCGGTGGTCTATCTGCCGATGGACAGCGAATATCTGGAAGGGGCCTATGTGCTCGACCCGTTCTACCTGCAGCACCGCGAAGGCCGGGCCAGCGGGGTAGAGCGCCTGGCCGATATCGCGCCCGACCGGTTCCGACGCAGCGAGTATTACCGCAGCTACTATCGTCAGACCACGCTCATCGACGAGATCGCGATCTTCGCGCGCCTGTCGCCGCTGATCACGCTGACCGCCTGCATGGGCCGGGATCGTTCCAGCGGCACTCGTTTTCTGCCGCGCGAGGTTAACGCGCTCAAACGCCACGAAGCCACTTTGAGCGCCTTGATGGAAACCCACTGGCGCGATTATCAGCCGGCGCTGGGCACGCCGGCCCGGGCGCTGCCGCTGAGTCAGCGCCTGCAGCATGCGCTGGCGCGCGAGCACGGCGTGCAACTGAGTCCGCGCCAGGCGGAAGTGGCGCTGTATATCCTGCGCGGGCATTCCTCGCAGTCGATTGGCCGGGCCCTGGGTATCAGTGCCCAGACGGTGAAGGTTTTCCGGCGTCAGCTCTATGCCAAATGCGCGGTGTCGTCGCAGGCCCAGCTGTTTGCCCTGCTGCTGCCGTTGCTGACCGGTCTGGGCGAATAGACCGCCATCCCGGCCGGGCGTCGGATTCTGATATAAAACGGGTGGGGCAGCCGGCCCGACCTCGTCGTGCCGGCAGGCGGTCTATTGGGGAAGCCAAATGCAGGAACGGTCACTGGAGCCGGCATGTCAGATCACGCCGGCGCGGCGGGTTGGCGCACGCCGTGGCTGGCAGTGGTGGCGCGAGAGTATTGAGCTGTTATCGGTGGATACCGAACGCTGGATCGTTGCCGTCTTGCTTTTGATGGGCGTCGGGCTGGGCGTGGCTATCGTCTGCGAGTTCTTGCCCTATATCGGCGATCTGATTACCGGCCTGGTGATGCCGGTGTTTTCGGTGGGGTTTCTGTACCTGGTCTATCGCGTGCTCTACGGCCATACCTTCGCCTATGGCAATGTGCTGATCGGGCTACGCTATCGCACCACGGCCCTGCTGCTCGCCGGGGCGGCCCAGGTGGGCCTGCAGGTCATGGCCGGCGTGGCGTTCTTTTTCCTTTACGGGCTGTTCAATTCAGGCGTGCCCGCCGCCGAATTCGCGCGCGGCAGCCTTTCCCTTGCGGTGATGGTGCTCTTCTTCCTGCTGGCCACCTTTCTCTATCTCGCCGCGGTTTGGTTTCAGCCCGCGCTCGTGTTTTTTGGTGAAAGCGGGCCGGTACAAGCGATCAAACAGAGCTTTCACGGCGTATGGATCAACTGGCGCGCGTTCACCCTGTATGGGTTGGTGGGCCTTGGCGTGGTCGTGCTCCCCAGCGCGGTGTTTCTGCTGCTTTTCAGCATGGTCGCTGCATTCACGGCCGGTCTGCTCGCGCTGATTCTTTATGTTTTGGTCGGTATCGCGGCACTTGCGACGTCGTTGTTCTTTCTGGCCGTGATGGGCATGACCACTTATATGGCCTTTCGCGATATCTACGGGCTGGAGGCCGATACGGGCCGTTTTATCTAGGGAAGCTCTGCACAACCTGTCGCGGTCGCGCCGGCGTGCTTTGCGCGCGATTGACAGACAAGGGAGAGCGTAGCGTGCCGAAGCCAAAAAAAGTGGCACGGTAGCGAACACTGACGCCGATCAAGCTCGCGCAAAGCCGGCGGCCTGCAAGGGGTTCGGCCTCACAGACGCCGCGACTGCGTTGCCGAGCTTGACCTGCCAATGAGGCAGGCGCTGCGCTCGGACGCCTTGCCGCAACGTCTGTGAGGACTCGAACGCGACCCGCGAGAGGTTGTGCAGAGCTTCCCTTGCCGAAGCAGCGGTGAAGCCGTCCGTACAAGAATAGTCGATGACGCACTAAAGTTATCGCGCAGACCGGCCGATAGGTCGTCGTGGACCCGACGTGCCGACAGGCGCAAAACATGAGTGAGCTCGCGATCGGTACGGCCAACGCCGCCCCACCTGCCGCATCGGCCCAGGCGGCCAATAACCGGCCGCAGTCGGAACAGGCCGGCCAGACCAGCGCGCCGCCGCTGCGGCCGAAGACCGACACCGACGAGTCGGGACAGGTGGAAGAAAAGTCGCGGGTGGCCGGTCTGCAAGCCCAGATTCAGGCCCTGGAACAGCAGCTGCGCTGGCAAATGCAGGCGCTCGAGGTTGCACAGACGCACGCCACCCAGAGCAGCAACGCCGCTCAGGCCGGGGAGGCGAGCGATGTGGCGGCCAGCAGGGCGTCGGACAGCTCCGATGTGCAATCCGCTCGATCGCGGGTTGCCGGTACCCAGGCGTTGCTGCAGGTGGCCAAGACCCAGCTTTCCCAGGTGCTGGTGGACTCGGGGCGGGGGCTGGCCGGCCACAGCGTGGACGTGAAGGTCTGAGTCGACCGGGGCGTTATCGCCGCGGCATGCAGAGGCGCTAATCGTCTTTTAAAAGCGCGGGCAGTTGGGCGAGCACCTGTTTCGAAAAACCCATGCCCACATGGGTGCCGGTGACCCGGATATGGCGGACATCGTCGCTGAAGCGATCGATACAGGCCTGCCACGCCACCACGCCGTCGGCTTCGCTGTAAATCGCGCGCACCGGACGTTCGATGGGCGTGGCATAGCGCTCCAGCGAGGCCGCTGCCAGCGCGTCTACGGACAGGCCACGGCGTTTATAGAGACGGTTCACGCTGGTGTATTTCGGCCCGCCTACAACCGGGCTGCCGATGGTCACCACGCGGCGTACGAGTTCTGGGTGCTCGCGGGTGATTTCGCGGGCGATATAGCCGCCCAGACTCCAGCCCACCAGCGCTACCGGTTCGCCGAGCCGTTCGACGAGTGCCTCGAGGCGCTCGACCACGCGCGGCGCCAGCGTGGCCACATCGCCGTGGTTCTTGCCCTGGCCCCAGTCCCAGGTACGAAAACCGCAGCGGCGCAGGTAGCGGCGGATCAGCCACATGGTGCCGGGGCCGGCCCACAGGCCCGGCAACAGCACGACCGGCTGGTTATCACCGCTGATATCGCGCGGCAGGGGCCGATAGGTCGCCGGGTCCAGGGCCAGCCGTGCGGGTGTGAATAGCTCGCCCACGAGCAGGCGCCGCGGCGGCGCAACCATGCGGTGGCCGTAGCGGCGCTGGAATTCGGCGGTATCCATGGGTCAGGTGCACAGGCGTGACGAAATTCGAACGCCGAGTGTAACCATGCAGGCCGCGCGCCGTGTGTTGGTCACATCGCTTTTGCGCTGCTATTGCCAGCCGATACGCCAGGTTTCGTCATTCTTGAGCGCGCGCCAGGCCTGGGTGATTCGGCGCCGGGTGAGCACGGCCTCGAGCACGACCTGAACGACGTTGTCGTTATCGTCGCGCAGCAGATCGACCACGAGGAAGTGTTTTTCGCCGTTTTCGGGTCGGGCGGCGGTCCACTTGCTGTGCTGTAGCTTGTCCGGATTGATCCTGTTCATGTGCGGGCTCCAGATGTTGGGCGCAACGCCTTCAAGGGCCGGCGGCCGAAAAACGACTCAGCCGTGATGTACGCAGCAGACGCCGGCCAAGCAGGGCCGCGGCCACGCTCAGCCCGGCGATCAGGCCGATCCAGTAGCCGTAGACGCCCAGGCCTTCGAATACCCCGCTCACGCCACGCCCGAGCAGGTTGCCCAGCCCCACGCCCACGCCCCAGTACGACAGCAGGGTCACCACCATGATGATGCGGGTGTCCTTATAGCCGCGCAGCGCGCCGGCAATGCTCACCTGGAGCGCATCGGAAAACTGATAGAGCGTGGCGATCAGCAGCAGCTGGATCGCCAGGTGCTGGACCGCCGGATTGCTCGTGTACAGCGAGACCGCGAAGGGCCCGGCAACCACCAGGATCACGTCGATCACGAATGCCGCCGCCAGTGCGCAGAGCACGCCGTTGAACGCCACGAAGCGGGCATGGCGCAGCTTGCCGCGCCCGAGCGCCTGGCCCACGCGCACGGTCAAGGCCATGCCCAGCGACAGCGGCAGCATGAACAGTACCGAGCTGAAGTTCAGCGCCACGGTATGCGCCGAGATCACGATTTCGCCGTAGCCGGCAAGAAACAGCGCGATCAGCGTGAACAGCGATACCTCGGCAAAGATCGCTACCCCCACCGGCAGGCCAACGCGCAGCAGTTCGCCGATGGGCGCCAGCGCCGGCCAGGAGAACGCCGTGCCGAAGCGGGCACGGGTATAGGCCGGCGCCAGCTTGGTATAGAGCAGCATGGCCAGAAACATCGACCACATCGATATCGCGGTCGCGATACCGCAGCCGGCCGCGCCGCGCGCCGGGATGGCCTGCACCACATCGGGCACGAACGCGCCGAACAGCGCGATCAGTCCGTCGCCGCCAAAGATCAGCACATAGTTGGCGATCACGTTCACGCCCAGGCCGAACAGCGCGAACTGCAGCGAGGCGCGGGTATGGCCCATGCCGTCGGAATAAAAGCGCAGCGTTTCGTACAGGGCGATGGCGGGCAGCCCGTAAGCCACCCCGGTCAGATAGCGCATCGCCAGTGCGAAGACGTCGTCGGGCACCGACAAGAGCGTGAACAGCGGCGTGGCCAGCGTGCGAATACCCAGCGCACAGGCCAGGCCCAGCACGGCCGCTACCCACAGCGCCTGCTGCACGGCAGGGCGGATGTCGCCGAAACGACGGGCGCCCACGTGCTGGGCCACGATCGGCGTCAGGCCCATGAGCGTGCCGATCATGAACAGCACCAAGGGTAGCCACAGGCTGGAGCCGATCGATACCGCGGCCAGATCGGTGGCACTGGCATGACCGGTCATCGCCACATCGACCGTGCCCATGCCCACCTGGGCCAGCTGGGCGCCGACGATCGGCAGCGCCAGGCGAATCAGGCGCATGCTTTCGATACGGCGCAGTCTGGCGTGGCGGATCGTGAACAAAACAGCTCATCCCGGCGGTGCGAATCGTGACCCGCATCTCGATCGCAGTTCGAGCGCAGGGGCCGCGATTCTAGCCTACGGGCTGCGACGATCGTCGCACGCGCCGGGTATGCGCTGACATAGGGCGCCCACGGCGGCGCATCGGCTGGCGTCGTGTCGGCCGGGGCCGCCGGATCAGGCTGCCATCACCCGATCGCGCCCGGCGTTCTTGCCTCGATACAGACGTTCATCGGCACGGGCGAGCAGGCTCTGCAGGTCCTCCGAGGTGGCGTCGAGTTCGGCAACGCCCAGCGTGGCGGTAATCGATATCGCGTGACCGTTGTGCTCGCAGCGCGCGGCGGCGATCGCGTTGCGAAGACGTTCGGCGATCTGCGTGGCCTCGTCGAGCCCGGTACGCGGCAGCAAGAGCGCGAATTCCTCGCCGCCCAGGCGACAGGCCAGATCGCTTTCGCGCAGTGCGTCCTTCAGGCAGTCGGCAAACGCGACCAGGACCTTGTCCCCGGTTTCGTGGCCGTAGTCGTCGTTTATGCGTTTGAAGTGGTCGAGGTCGAGCAATACCGTCGACAAGGGCGTGCCGTATCGATCGGCCTGTGCACGCTGCAGCTGAAACGCTTCGGACAGGCCGGCGCGATTGCACAGCCCGGTGAGCGGGTCGCGCAGTGCGAGCGCGCGCAGGCGGGCTTCGGCCTGTTCACGGGTGACCTCATAGGCATGGGACAGCCCGAAGATGCAGGCCGCACAGAGCACGACGTTGGCGATCGCCGCTATCGCATAGACATCGCCGGTTTGCGCAAGCTTGATCGCAAAGATCGCCAGCGAGATACACAGGAACACCAGGGTGAACCAGAACCCGGCACGCCGACCGAGCAACAGATAGGAAACCACCGGGATGAGGATCGGCCAGACAAAGACCGTTGGCTCTGCGCGTCGATACCAGCAGGCGAACATCATGGTGGTGCAAAAAGGAATCAGGTAGGCGAGTATCCAGCGGTCCAGGTGGATTTCGGGCCGGCGGATGACCCACAGCAGCAGGCCGGCATAGGCGGCCATCGTCAATTCCGCCAGAGCCACCGGGTGGTTGCCGACCGTGATGTTAACGCT
Source organism: Salinisphaera sp. C84B14 (assembly GCF_040361435.1). Classification (NCBI taxonomy): domain Bacteria; kingdom Pseudomonadati; phylum Pseudomonadota; class Gammaproteobacteria; order Salinisphaerales; family Salinisphaeraceae; genus Salinisphaera; species Salinisphaera sp. C84B14. Next base: position 75,122 of record NZ_APNL01000014.1, read on the forward strand.
CGCAAAGAAGACGCCGCAGCTAATCGTGAGCCACAGCAAGGCGCGCAGTACGGCCCTGCGATGCGGGGCATTCGTGGCGGGGAGGGACAGCTCGACGTCTGCACCCTGTGCCGACTGCCAGCCCTGGCCGGCTGCTGTCTGTTTCGGTATCACGCCGTGCGTTCCCGTTCCTGTATCCCCCGATCGAGTTATAGCGCAAACGGCCATGCCGGGCGAGCCGGGCGCAGGCACAACAGCGGCAGGGCCGCAGTCAGCGCACGTGGCGCAATAGATCCGACACCACGCGTTCGAGCTGGGCCAGCGAGCCGCATTCGTTGACCTGGTGGCAATGCGCGCGATAGCGGCCCATGACCGAATCGCCGGTATCCCAGGCCACGCGCGGCTCCGGATTGAGCCAGATCACGCGCCGGGCACGATCGTAGATCTTGTGCAGCAGGTCGGTGCGGGCGTCGCCTTCGTTATTGCGGGCGTCGCCGAGGATGAGCACCGTCGAGCGTCGATCCACGTCGGCTAGGGCGGTGCGCTCGAAATCGGCCAGGGCATGGCCATAGTCGGTACTGCCCTGGCCGTGTGCCGCCAGGGTGCGTTGCATGGCCTCGTCCAGCTCGTGCTGCTTGAACAGGTCGGTGACCTCGGCCAGATCCGAACAGTAGGCAAACGCGCGTACCTTGGGCAGCACGTCGCCCAGGCTGTAGAGAAACATGAGCATGAAGCGTGCGTACAGCGCGACCGAGCCGGAGACATCGCAGAGCGCGAACACCTGCGGCCGCTCGACTTTTTTCGAGCGCCAGGCCAGTTCGATGAGCGTGCCGTCGTGGCGCATATTGCGGCGCACGGTACCGGCGACATCGAGCGTGCCCCGCCGTTTGACGCGCTTCTTGCGCGAATGCGCAGCGATGAGCTGACGCGCCATGCGCTCGATCGCCCGGCGCATGAGCGCATCGTCGCGCCGCGAGATCGCCGCCAGCCGGGCGCGATAGAGCAGCTGCTCGCGCAGTCGCTCGCCCTGGGCATCGGCATGCAGCAGGAATTGGCGCTCGACATGATCGCGTACGCGAACACGTAGCTGTTCGTAGCGCCGCCGCAGCTCGGCGGCGAGCGCGCGCTCGCTTTCGCTGGCGGCGGCCTCGCCGGCCAGAATTTCGTCCAGCAGCGGGCCGCGGCCCATGCTGTCGAGAATGCGGCGGGTGTACAGCCCCTGCTGGGTGAACACCTTGATGTCTTCAAGACCGTGCGCGCGGGCCGCCTGCGACATCGCCATGGCCAGGGCATTGCGCGCGTCGGTCATGAGCTGACGGCCGAGTGGCGAACGGGCGGCGGCCAGAGACGCGCCGGTCGCGCTGGCCTGAGATCCGGTGTCGGTTTCGTCGTTGCCACCAGTCGCATCCTCCGGCGTCGTGCCGCCGCTGCCGCTGCCGCCGCCCTGGCGCTGGCCAGGCGCGGCGGATTGTTCGTTCGCTGGGGTCTCGGGTTCGCAAGGCGGGTCGCGATCGGGCGCCGCTTCTGCGTCGGTGAAGGCGTCGAAGCGGAAGAACTGCTCGAAGCAGGCATCGAAGGCCTCGGCTTCGTCGTGGCTCTTGGCCAGCACCGCGGCCAGGGCGTTCTTGAGCTGGCCGCGGTCATGCCAGCCGATCATCTCGGCGGCACGAAACGCATCCAGTGTTTCCGCGGTGGAGACACGCACATCGGCCGCGCGCAGTGCACGCACGAAATCGGTGAGCGTGCGTTGCACGGCTAGTCGACCACGTGGCGCATGAGCGTGGGCAGCTGGGATTCGACTGCCTCCACGTCGTCTTCGAACTTGAGCAGCACGTTGAGCGTGTCGCGTACCCAGGCTTCATCGAGCGTATCGGCGTTGAGCAGCAGCAGGGTCCTCGCCCAGTCGATGGTTTCGCTGATCGCCGGCGTCTTGCGCAGTTCCAGCGTACGCAGTTTCTGGACGAAGGCCACCAGCTGGCGACGCAGCGCGGCCGTGACCTCGGGCACGCGGGTTTCGACGATCCGTTGTTCCAGCGCCGGCTCGGGGAAGGGGATATACAGATGCAGGCAGCGGCGCTTGAGCGCATCGGATACGTCGCGGGTGTTGTTGGAGGTCAGAAACACGATCGGCGGCGTGCCGGCAGCGCGAATGGTGCCGATCTCGGGCACGGTGACCTGATAGTCCGAGAGCATTTCCAGCAGCAGGGCTTCGAATTCCTCGTCGGATTTGTCGATTTCGTCGAGCAGCAGCACGCTGCCGTGCGGCTCGCGCAGCGCTTTCAGAAGCGGGCGTGCTTCCAGAAAATCTTCGGAAAAGAAGATGTCGTCGTAGCGATGCAGCTGCGCCACCGATTCGCGCAGCCCGCGGGCACCGCCCAGCGCATCGTCGATCTTGTCCTTGAGCACCTGGATATAGAGCAGCTGCTTGCCGTATTTCCATTCGTAGAGCGCCTTGGCCTCGTCCAGGCCTTCGTAGCACTGCAGACGGATCAACGGCAGTTCGAGCATGGCGGCCACGGTCTTGGCCAGCTCGGTCTTGCCCACGCCGGGCGGGCCTTCCACGAGTACCGGCTTCTGCAGCTGCGCGGCTAGATAGACCACGGTGGCGATGCGGCTCGAGCCGATATAGCCGTGTGCGGCGAGCGCGCCGCTGACGGCATCGACGTCGGTCAGGATGTCGGCAGGCGAATAAGCGGGCGAGTCGGCCACGACGGCTCCGGGGGAAAACACAGGCAGGGCGCCATCATAGCGATGTGGCGCGCGCGGATCAGCGTAGTGGCCGGACCGGGGTGCTCAGGCGCGCGGGGCGAGTGCGATGAGCAGGGTCTTGTCGTCGCCGGTGATGTGGTGCGTGCGCTCGTCGGCGAGCGTGGCCTGCAGCGCTTCGTTGCCGGGGGCCTCGTCGCTGCTGCGCAGAAATCGGGCGACCGGCTCGAAAAAGGGCGCATAGACCTGGTGTGCGCCCTTGTCCATGACGAAGCCCATGGCGCCGTCGGACATCAGCAGCACGCTCTGGCAGCCTTCTTCGACCGGGGTCAGACGTAGATGCGTGGTCCAGTCGTGGCCGGTGAGAAAGAAGGTTTCGTTCGCGTATTCGCCGTTTTTGGGCGCGGATATCGTGTCTGCGTCGGCGAGGCGGGCCGCAGCCAGTCCGTCGCCGATATGGAACAGCCAGCCACCCTGGGCGCCCATCCAGGCGCCGACCACGGTACAGGCATAGTCCTTGAGTTCGTGCGACTCGGCCAAGGCGCGCCGCGCGAGGCGGTTGCGGGCACCGGCCAACGCCCAGGCGACGCGATCGGTGGCGAGCTCCAGAGTGAGTGTTTCCGGCGGCGTGGTCGCATCGGCGAGTGCCTCGGCCACCTGGGTGCACACCAGGCGCGCGCCGGCATCGCTATAGGCCGCCGAACCGGCGCCGTCGCAGACCACGCCCACGAAACCGTTGCCGGTATGGCGATAGGCATGGGCATCCTGACAGGGCAGATCGCCCGCGATATGCGATGTGCCGATCGCCGAAGCGCCGAACAACTGCCAGCTCACCGCAAAACGTCCTAGACCTGAACCGACGACCAGCTATCGGTCGGCGGCAGCTGGACCCGGTCGCCGGCCTGGGACTGGGATACGGTTTGCAGGCTGGTGCTCAGCCACAGGAACAGCTTTTTAAAATGCAGCCCGGCCAACTGTTTGACCCCGGCCATGCCGCGGCTGGAAAACGCGCCCAGCGTTTCGGTATTGGAGCCGTTGCCCACGGCGATCGGAAACACCGCGACCTTCTGGTCCGTCTCGGCCTGGCAGCAGGCGGCCGCGCTCTGTTCCCAGGCATCGGTCGGCAGGCCGTCGCTCATCACGAACAGCCAGGGGCGCGTGTAGGCGATGCCGGATTCCTTGTAGCGGGCCTTCTCGTCCTCGATTTCGGCCAGCGCGATTTCGACGCCCTGGCCGGTCGGCGTTGTGCCATTGGCTTCGAGTCTGGGCGCGCTGAAATCCATGGCGTCGCACCAGTCGCCGACGATGCTGGCCTCGTCGTAGTCGCCCAGGGTGACGATGAGAATACGTACCCGCTTGGCGGCGATCACATCGTTCTTGAGTTCCTGTTCGAGCAGCTGCAGCCCTTCATTGAGCTGTTCGATCGGTGCGCCGGCCATGCTGCCGGAGCGATCCAGCACCAGCACCAGCGGAGTGCGTTGTTCGGTGTTGTCGATCAGGGCCACGTCCGGGATCGCGTTATCGCTCATCGCATGCTTCCTGTTGTTTTGGCATAAGTTTAGCGCCAATCTTCGGACAATGCCCAGCGCCGCATGCGGCCACGGGTATCGCTATACTCGCGCGTTTGTCGGCGCGCCAGGCGTGGGCGAATCGAGCAGGCAGCAGGGTCGTTTCATGGCAGCAGGGCAACACGCCGTACAGGGCAAGAGTGATGGCGCGCGCTGATCGCGTGGGCCAGCGGGTGCGCGTGGGTGAGCGCGCCATGGCGCTGGGCGGGGCAATCAAGAGCGGCGGGGCCGGCACCATCTATCGCCTGCCGGATGCGCCCGACCAGGTGGCCAAGATCTATCACCCGCAGATCGAGCGGGGCGACTATGCCCACAAGATCGAGGCCATGCTGGAACTCGCGCCGCGTCTGCCGGCGCGCGAATTCGGCGGGCAGACGATCACCCAGATCGCCTGGCCGCAGGACAAGATATTCGATCGCGGCGGTCGCTTCATCGGCTTTGCCATGCCGTTGCTGGACATGGGCTCGACCGAAGAGCTGGAGCTCATGCTGCAGGCACGCCAGGCGCGCGCCGCCGGTTTGAATCCCAGCCTCGGCGTGAAGATGACGCTGGCCGCGAATCTGGCCAGCGTGATTTCTTCACTGCATCGCCAGAAGCATTATCTGGTGGATCTCAAGCCGGTCAACCTGCGCTTCTATCGCGATTCGCTGTATATCGCCCTGCTCGACTGCGACGGCTTTTCCGTACAGGGGCGCAGCCGGCGTTTTCCCGCCGAGCAATTCACTCCCGACTATCTCGCACCGGAATTTCAGGGGCGTGGCGTCAAGCCGGGCAAGGGTCGCGAACAGGATCTGTTCGCGCTGGCGGTGATCGTATTCCGGCTGTTGAATTTCGGTATTCACCCGTTTACCGGCAAGCCGAGAGACGATCGTGTGCCGACCGATATCCCGGCGCGTATTCGTGGGTGGCTCTATGCCTATGGCCGCCAGCCGCATCCGCAACTCGCGCCGAGCCCCGTCAGCGCACACGAGGCGATGCCGCGCGAGCTGCGTGATCTGTTCGATCGTGCCTTTGCATCGACCGATCGTCCGAGCGCGGCTGCCTGGGCGGACGCGCTGTCGGTCTATGCCCGGCGCGACTCGGGGCGGATCGTGGTCTGTTCGAAGAATCATGGGCACCAGCATTTTGCCGGCCAGCCCTGCGGCGAGTGTGCCCGCGAACGGGTGCTGGCCGCCTCACGTCGGCATGCCGGTGCCCGTCGCAAAGAACGCGAACGCCGGCAGCAGAAAGTGCGCCAGCGGGTACGCCAACGCACGACAGCACAGGCGCGAGCGGCAGGGAATACGGCCCGGGCGACCGGCCGGCGTCGCCCCGCCAGGCCTGCTTCGCGGAGCGGCCAGGCAGCGTCTGCGGCCGCTGCCGGCGACAACATCCGGCTGTTCGTGGTGAGCGTTGTGGTGGTCACGCTGGTGCTCATGGCGGCGGTATCGATACGCGGCTGCAGCACCTCCGACCCGTCCAGCCGGCGGACCAAGGCGAACGCGACGGCGCCAGTGCAGCAGGAGGTGCCGAGCGAGCCGCCCACAACGCTGCGCCAGGCGCGTGCTTCGGTGCCTGATGAAAGCGAGCTCGAAGCCGATATCGACGCGACCGTCGCGGCCGTGAACAGCGACGACCCCGAGCGTTTTCGAGCGCGCCTGGAAACGCTGGCACGACGTACCCTGCAGCATCCACGGCCACGGCGATCCAGCGTGCGTGAATACAGGGATTTGATGATCGGCGCGGCGCGCCTGCCGCAGGCGGATCGGCGACCCGGTGAAACCATGGATCGGCTGAAAACGCGTATCGAGGGCTTGAAGTCCATCGTCGACGACGACCCCTATGCCGCGATGGCCGCAGCGGAAGCGGGCAAATGGCTGCTTTTGCTGGGCGAGCGTGAATCCGCACAGCATTACTACCGGCAGGCGGTCTGGGCCGATCCCACGGTTGCCGACGCCTGGTACGGGCTGGGCGTGACCTGCATCAACGACGACCCGGATCGTACGGTGGCGTTGATGACCATGGCCTATGCCACGGCCGAGGAAGTCGACGGCCTGCAGATGCGAATGCTCGCGGCGGTCTATCGGCTGGTGGGCATGCGCTACACCGCCGACGATGCGCCCTCGCTCGACGCACTGGACGAGCGCGCGCGGGCGCTGGTCGAAAAGCTGGAAGCCGCGCTGTTCAAGCCCTGAACGGCCCGGCGGGCAAGCGCGGCGGTGCGTTCAGCGCGTGTCCGTGGCGTGCTCGGCGGCCGGTAGCGTCCAGCGCTTGTCGACGGTGATGTCGCCGGGTTTCACGACTTCGACGCTGGCAGGTTGCCCGGCGATTCGCAGATAGCGCCCGTCGACGAGAAACGGCGCGAGCCGGTCGTTGGCCGGCTGGTAATCCCAGAAGTGGTCGAACTGGGCCGGCAGTACGCTCAGGGCCTGGCCGTTGGCGTCCAGAAAACGATAACGGCCGAGCAGCACGCCGACCGGCATGGCCGGATCCGGCTGTTGGCCGGTCAAGCGTTCCAGGTCGATCAGCCAGGGTCGGTCGCCCAGGTCGTAATTGGCGGTCTGCCACTGGCGGGCACGGCAACGCAGCCCCAGTTCGACCGCGCCCTCGGTATTGGCCGGGCCGCCGTCTTTCGCGATCAGCCGCCAGAGCAGGGTGTCCAGCATCTGGCGGTCGGCGCCATCCCCGAACGTCGGGTATTCCTGGCGTATCACCTGCCAGCGTGCGGCCACCGGTTTGCCGTTCGGCGTCGTGGCCGAGAGGGTGCACAGCGCGCTCTGTTCGGGCGAGAGCGCGAAGATCGGCGCGCCGCTGTCCATGGCCAGCGGCTTGAGTTTGTCATCGGCCATGGCACGCACTTGCTGCTCGCCGCGGAGTTCGCTGAAAAGCCTCGACGGCACGAAATTCAGCGGGATATGCACGCCCGGGCCGATATCCAGCGCGTTGTAGCGCGCCTTGTAGGGAAGGAATCGCACCGCCTTGCTAAAGGCCGGCTCCTCTGCCAGCACCCGGACTGCGACCGTTACGGCACGAGCCTTGGGGTCGATGTGCAGTGGCAGCAAACGGGCGCGGCCGTTGCCGAGGATCGTGGCGAACAGATCGCGTTCGCCGGGCCGGACCCAGTCGGGCCATAGGCCGTTGTTGCGTTCGGCGGCAAACATGGGGGGTTCGCGTTCGAGCATCAGCGCGCTGAGGTAGTCGCGACGTCCGGAAAGTGTCAGCAGGTAATTGTGCTCGCCTTGCGGGATGAGCGACGCGGTCACGCCGCTTTCGCCCTCGACGCGGTTTGGGTCGCTATCGTCGGCTTGCAGGTCCAGGGTCAGCGTGTCGGTGGTGTCGATCGGATAATAGTCGGCCTTTGCGCTGATCGCCGCGATACGCTCCAAACGTTCGGCGACATGCTCGATACCCAGCGGCAAGCGCCGATTGCTCGTGTGCAGGTTGCCGGTAAGCGTATCGGGGGCCGTTTTCGTATAGTCGCCGGCGAGCTCGAGATCGATGGCGCGATCATTGGCGTCGAGCGGTGTCACGTCACGGTATGCCAGCCGCCCGAAGCGCGGGCGCTGGTCTTCCCACAGGGCATGGTCGAAATCCAGCTCGACACCCCAGGCTGTGTCTGCCCTCAAACCGCCAACCGCGGTAGGGAAAACCTCGCCTTCGGTCAGCGGCTCGGGTGCGTGTGGGTCGTCCTCGTCGAGGGCGACGGCCGTGGTCGGGCTCGTATTGAACGTGGTGTAGACCTGGCCTTCCGACCGCGAATCGTAGCGCGGCGCTTCGTAGTGATGACGCAGCGACTGTGCATGCCAGTCTGCCGGCACCAGCGTGACGAGCTGGCGTACCGGCTCTTGTCGGCCGCCCATGGACACGCTGCTTTCGTAGACGGCGGCCATGCGCTCGATCCAGCCGCTGTGGCGATCGAGCACGAGGTGCCCGGCCAGATGATCGCCCTCGACCGAGGGCGCGAGCGATACGAAGACACGATCCGGCGTGACCGCCATCACCGTGAGTATGGCCGGCGGCAGTCCGGCAATGCTATCCAGAGTTTGCGTGTTGCCGGGCGTGGCATCCAATCCCGAAAACACAGCCGGCGCCACGAATTGACGCGGCATCAGCCGGGCAAAATCTTTATCCCGTTCGCGCAACGCGGCCATGGTGTCGGGTTTGAGTGCTTGCGGCCAGCGCTGGTCGTGCGCGTCTTCGGGCACCTTGAAGCCCGCAGCAAGCACCGCACGCAGCCAAGGCGAGCGTTCGCCTTTCCAGGAGCTGCAGTAGTTGCGCACGCTTCGCTGCCCGCTGACACAAAGATTCAGCGGTGTGATCGTCATGCCAGAGGCGTCGTCGCCGGCTCGATAACGCACGAGTCCTTCGCTTTCCAACACCCAGTCTTTGTCCGTGGTGGCATCGCGCATCTGGTACTCGGCTCGCGAGAAAATACGGTACGTGCGCGCATCGCCCTTCTCGGGCGCAAACGAGACCTGCGTTTGCGAGGTGCAGCCGGCCAGGATGCCGATCGACAAGGCAAGAACAATCCCAATACTCAATCGACGCATACGCCAGGTACTCGGCATGAAACAACGAACAGGGGGCAGAGCGGCCTTTGGCCGGACGCTGCGGGCGGGCAAAGAATAGCGTTCGGTGCGCAGAGCGCAAGGCTTTGTTTATTTAGCACAAATTTATTTTGGGCAATCCGTGCGGCCACGCCTGCTATGTATGGAAATCGCGATGCGCCGATTGAAGCGGGAGAAGGGCCTGCGAGAACCTCAGTCCGGATAGGGCGCTTCGACGGCATCGGGATCGTCTGCGGCGAGGGTGGTGCCTACCGAGGCAACGATGATCGCGCCGATCGCCAGCCATTGCAGCAGTGCGAGTCCCTGGCCCAGAAACAGCAGGCCGGATAGCGCGCCAAAGGCCGGTTCCAGACTCATCAGCGTGCCGAATGTCTGGGTGGGCAGGCGGGGCAGGGCCACCATCTCCAGGGTATAGGGCAGCGCGGTGGACAGAATGGCCACGCCGAGTGCCACCAGCAAAAGCTGCGAATCAATGGCTTCGACGGCGACATCCACCAGCCCGATGGGTGCGATCACGATCGCGGCAATGGTGATGCCCCAGACCGCGCTCTGTATGCCGTTGACGGCGCCGGCCTTCTGTCCGAACAGAATATAGGCGGCCCAGCAGCCGCCGGCGCCCAGGGCACAGGCCACGCCGTAAAGATCGATCGTGCTGGCGTCGCTGTCGTGATCCAGGCTTAGCAAAACGGCAAGGCCTGCGATCGCGATGCCGACCCAGAGCAGGTCGAGTCGGCTTTTGGACGACCAGAGGGCGACGCCGAGCGGGCCGGTGAACTCGAGGGCGACCGCGATGCCGAGCGGGATATGGTCGATGGCCTGATAAAGCAGGAAATTCATCGTGCCCAGGGCGATGCCGTAGGTGGCCAGATTGCCCCAGTCGCGGCGCGCCACGCGCCAGCGCCAGGGCCGGAACACGAGCCATAGCAAGGCGGCCGCAATCAGCAGTCGCAGCGATGTTGTGGTGGCAGGCCCGACGGCTGGAAACAAAACGGTGGCCAGCGATGCGCCGCCCTGGATACAGGCCATGGCGATCAGCAGCAGGCCGATCGGCAAAAGACGCGACAGGGCAAAGGAACGGCTGAGTAACATCGACAACCCGTGCTGGAATGCGCGGCGCAGTGTGCCGCGCCACGTATCGGTTGTCAGTTCAGCCGGCCGCCCACGGCGCGCTCAGACGAGCGCGCCGCGGGCGAATGGCGCGCACAGGCCCTACGCCAGCGCAGCCTCGTTCGGCTGCGCGCCGGCGTGGCGTGGGCGGCGCTCGGCAGCCGCGGCGGGTCGCCGGGCCGTGGCGGTGGGCTGGGTTTCAGCTGCGCGTTGCGCGACCATCGGGCTGTGGTCGATACGGAAGATATCGACGCTGCGCCCGAGCTCGCTCGCCTGGCTGCTCACCGATTGTGCCGACGCCGCGGATTGCTCGACGAGGGCAGCGTTTTGCTGGGTCATATGATCCATGCGCGAAACCGCGACGCCGATTTCCTGGATGCCGGTGCGCTGTTCTTCGGCCGACAACGACACCTGCTGCATCATGGTGCTGACTTCGCGAATCGAATCGACGATGCCCTGCATGGTGTCGCGGGTACGCTCGACCTGGGTACTGCCGGTCTGTACGCGGGTGTTCGAGGCTTCGATCAGGCTCTTGATCTCGCGTGCGGACTTGGCGGTACGGCTGGAGAGCGTGCGCACCTCGTCGGCGACCACGGCAAAACCACGGCCGTGCTCGCCGGCGCGTGCGGCTTCCACCGCGGCGTTGAGCGCCAGCAGGTTGGTCTGGAAGGCGATGTCGTCGATCATGCCCACGATGCCGTGGATCTGGGTCGAGGATTCGGCAATCTGGGTCATGGTGTCGACGACGTTGTCGATTTCCTGGCCGCCGCGTTCGGCTGTGTCCGCAGCCTGCTGTGCGAGGCCCGAGGCCGACTGCGCGCTTTGTGCACTCTGACTGACGTTGGCCGTAATCTCTTCCATGCTGCTGGCAGTCTGTTCCAGCGCGGCGGCCTGTTCTTCGGTGCGGTTGGACAGATCCGAATTGCCGGCCGCGATTTCGGCCGTGGCCGGGGCCACGATACCAATGCCGTTCTTCACGTCCTGCACGATCCGAATCAGGCTGCAGCGCATGACGTTGAGAGAGGCCATCAAGCGGCCGACCTCATCGTTGCGACGGGTCTCGATTTCGGCGGTGAGGTTGCCGGCCGCAATCTGGCGGCTGAGCGCGAGCGCTTCGTTGAGTGGCTTCATGATGCGTCGGCCCAGCAGAAGGCCCCACACCAGCAGCACGACACCGAACACCGTCGCGACCGAGGTCATGGTCAGCATCATGCGATCGAACATCGCTGCGGTATCTTCTTCCAGCCGCGTGATGCTTTCCGGTATGGCGGCGCCGGCAGCGGTCAGCGCGGCTTCGCTTTCCTGACCCAGCTGGACGGCGAGGGCATGCATCATGTGCAGCTCCTGCGAGGACAGCACGCCCATGGCGATGATGCCGGCCAGACTTACCAGCGTCATGAGCCCGAGCCGTGCACCGAACGACACGTTACGCAGGCGCGAAAGGCGCGCCTTGAGCGAATGTTCGTGAATGACGCCGTTGACGAGATGGGCACGGGGTTTCTGGTTGTTGCGCATCCGTGTGTAGACGCGTTCGGCCTGGTGTTTTTCTTCCTCGGTCGCGCCGCGCCGTACCGAGGCGTAGCCGACGGCGCGCCCCTGCTGGATGATGGGCATCACCGTTGCGTGCACCCAGTAGTAGTCGCCGTTCTTGCGTCGATTCTTGACGATACCCGTCCAGGTCTTGCCGGCCCGAATGGTGTCCCAGAAATTCGCAAACGCGCCCGGCGGCATGTCGGGGTGGCGAATAAGGTTGTGCGGTTCGCCGACCAGTTCGTTCCAGGTGAACCCGCTGGCTTCGATGAAGGCAGGGTTGGCAAATACAATATGGCTATCGAGGTCGGTCTGCGAGATCAGGTATTCCTGCTCGCCGATTGTGTATTCGTTCGATGTCACCGGCACGTTCTGGCGCATAAAGTCCCCTTCCAATTGTTTCTATGGGTGCAGGGCGTACCGAATGCACTGCATAAAGGGGTAATACGGCTGGTATTTTGCAGTTCTTTAGCCTGCGCAAGGCCAGCGATTTGCGCTTTGCGAAAGACCTCTGAAGTTTGGCGATTGTAATTATTTGAAAAACATATGGTTTGATTCGCCGCTGGGTGTTTTTGCAAACTAAAAAACGAATAGCGGCCGGTATTGCAGTCTGCTCATCGATCGACTCGCATTCTGCGAAGCCGCTGCAACGCGCGTGCCGACTGTGGCGCAGCCACACGGGCAGGACGGAACTGAGTGGCGTGCCGGGCTCGCGCAAGGGGTGCGAACATCACGCGGATAGCTCGCATCGCGAAAGCTGTTGTCGGATCAATGGCTGCCCGTGCAGAGCCTGGATCGGACATGGGCGGTCGCTGCCGCGCGAGCGACCGTGATTGCGCCACGATGCGGAAAGGGTAGGGGCCGGCCTGGCACGGGCCTTATGCGCGCGCCAGAGAGCGATTGCTATGTGGCATGCCTGAGATCGACCACGTCGAGCCATTCGCCCGACGCGGTACACGGTTTACGCACAGCGGCCGTCGTGTGTCGAAGGCGCAGACGCCGGCATGCGATGTACGTCATGCCGGCGCGGTACGATATCGACTAGGCGGGCCGTCCGCCGCTGTGGTCGTTGTTATCGCTGCTCTTGCGGGTCGTGGCATCGGCCAGTACCACGCGATTGCGGCCGCGCTGCTTGGCGGCGTAGAGCGCCTCGTCGGCGGCTTGCATCAGCTGTCGTGATGAATGGATGCCGTCGCCGGGAAAAGTCGCAATCCCGGCCGAGAGCGTCACGGTCAGCGATTCGCCGTTATCCAGCGGGTGCGCCAGTTCGGCGATACCGTCGCACAGGCGCACCAGGATCTTCTTCGCGCCGGGCTGATCCATGCCGGGCAACAGGAGTACGAACTCTTCGCCGCCATAGCGGGCGAACAGATCGTTTTCGCGCAGCTGCTTCTGAATGCTCTTGGCGATCGCGGCCAGAATCCGGTCGCCCACCGGGTGGCCATGGCGGTCGTTGACCGCCTTGAAATGGTCGAGATCGAGATAGGCCAGGCTCAGCGCATAGTTTTCGGTCTTGGCACGGGCGAAGTGACTGCCGAACGCCTCGTCAAAATGACGCCGATTGAAGATGCCGGTGAGGGCATCCTGGCGCGAGATATAGTCCAGGCGGTCGGCTTGCTGACGGAACGCCTGCTCGCGGTCCTGCACTTCCGTGGCCGAGCGCAACAACTGAAGATTGCGTGTGGCCAGCAGTTCGCGGGCCTGGTCGGTCAGGCCCAGTGCCTGGGGCGGCGACAGAACGGTCAGGTCGAACAGCGTTTCGACGTCCGGCAGGGCATCGGCCATGCGGCTGAGCACTTCGCTGAGCTGGTCGGGATTCATGTTCAGACAGGATCGCGCGCTGCGCACGGCAGCAGCGGTCGCGGCCTGGGTGTCTTCGGCCAGATAGATTTCGGCAATGCGTCCGGATACCGCCACGCAGCCGACAAAGGTTTCCAGGTCTTCGGGTATGTCCACCCGGGAAAGATCGTCGCTGGCGCGGGTGGCCAGGGGCAGATAGTCGGGCAGCCCCCACTCTTCCATCAGCCAGGCGCCGGCGTCACAGTGGTCTGTGCCCACAAGCTCGCGCTCGTAGGCGGGCAGGGTGTCGTGGTTGTGCACGATATGCTTGAGCTGACCATAGGTTTCGGGCATGGCCGCATCGAGCGCGAGCATGCCCAGATCCTGCAGCAAGCCGGCGAGGAAGAGTTCTTCGGGCGCGTAGATTTTCTGATATTCGCCGAGCAGGCGTGCAGCCAACGCAGACAGCAGCGCCCGCCGCCAGTAGCGGTCGAGATCGATACCGGCGGTCTTCGTGTTGCGCAGGGAGGTGCTCAACGAAAAGCTCAGTGCCACGCTTACCGTGGCGTTGAGCCCGAGCACGGTGACTGCCTGATGCAGATTGCGGGCCTGGCGGCCGCGCATGTACAGCGGCGAATTCGCCATGCGCAGCGTCTTGGTGGCAAGCGCCGGATCGTTGGATAGCAGGTTGGCCACTTCCGCGAGATCGATATCCGGATTGCGGCCAACCTTGATGATGCGCAGCGCCACGCTTGAAATGGTCGGCAGCGTGGGACACAGCCGCAGCTGGTTTTCGATCGTGATGTCCATAGGCGTTCAAACTCTCCCCCGGGGTACGCGCTATCGGCCGGGCCGGCGGGAAACTTTACTCGTCCTGCCGCGCTCTACGGATCCGTTCGACGAGGGCGGTGTTGACCGGCATTTCCATGCCCAGGCGTGCGCCCTTGGCCACCAGCCAGCCATTGATTGCATCGATTTCGGTCACCGCGCCGCGCTGCAGGTCAGCCCGCATCGACGATGTATTGGCCGCGGTGGCCCGAGCGACGTCTTCGACCGCGGCAAGCGAATCGCCCGGCCAGTCGGCGTCGAGTGCGCTCAAGAGCATATCGGCCTCGGCGACCACGCGCTGCATACAAGCACGCAGGTCGGCCCGGTCGACCAGAGCGCCGTTTGGCACGTCGTAAAGCGCGCTCAGCGGATTGATGGCAGCGTTGGCCACCAGCTTGCGCCACTGTGCGCTGCGGATATCGTCGGCCCACACCAGCCCCGGCCAGGCGTTCGCTACTGCCTCGAACCAGGCTGGCGGTCGCCCGCCGTCGCCCATCCAGCTGTGATTTTCGGCTACCACCTCATGCATGGTCGGCGTGCCCGTCACCGCGTTCGTGGTGACCGTTTCGATCAGGCGGTTGGTTGGCGCCAGCAGGCCGTCCAGGCTGCCCATGCCGTTCTGCAGTCGGAGCACGGTGGCATCGTCGGCGAGCGGGCAGCCGGCCAGCGCATTGGCCGTATAGGGTGTCTTGCAGGCCACGATCAGGTGTTCGATCGGTGCCGCCAGCGTGGCCGGCGTGTGCACGTCCAGCGTGATGTGCCGGCGCTGCCCGTCGCTGTGAAAATGCAGGGTCGTTTCGATCGGTTCACGGGCGCTCGTACGCAAAACGCTTACGCGGTGGCCGGCGCATTGCAGATAGTGGGCGGCAAGCGTGCCGATGTGGCCCGCGCCGGCAAGAAACCAGTGCGGGGCGGCGGGGCTGGACATGGCCGGATCCTCGACAGACTGAAGACGTCCATTATGGCGCCGCAGAAAGCACGGCCGGGTTTGCGACAATGCGGAACCTTGTTTGCATACCCGGTGAGACTGTCATGAGCGAAACCGGCTCCCCTATCGTATCGGCTCTGCTGGATCGGCACGGGCAGACCTTCGCCGCCGAGCTGGGTATCGATATCGAGCGCAATACGCCGTCGCCGTTGTTTCGTCTGTTGTGTCTGGCCATGCTGACCAGCGCGCCGGTGCAGGCAGATATCGCCATGCGCGGCGCGCGTGCAATGGCCGATGCCGGCTGGACCACGCCGGACAAGCTCGCCGCCAGCAGTTGGTCGCAGCGCGTCGAGGTGCTTAACGGCGCCGGCTATGCGCGCGTCGACGAGAAGACCGCGACCCAGCTCGCGGACTTCAACGACACGCTGCGCTCGGAATACGACGGCGATCTGCGTCGCCTGCGTACCGCGGCCGATGGCGATACCGATACGGCGATCAAGAAACTCACCGCATTCAAGGGCATCGGGCCGGTCGGTGCGGCGATATTCCTGCGCGAAGCACAGGCGGCCTGGCCGGAGTTCTACCCGTTTGCCGACAAGGCCACCTTGAAAGCGGCAGGCAAGCTCGGCCTCGGCGACGAGGCCGAGACGCTGTCCCGGCAAGTGTCGCAGTCCGACTACGTGCGCCTGGTCGCGGCGCTTGTACGTGTCCAGCTGGCCAACGATTTCGACGCCGTTCGCGAGGCGGCAGGCCCGCGCTAGGACACGGCCGCCGGCGTTCTACAAACGCGCCAGGAGCTCCTGTTTCTTGGCGGCGAATTCATCTTCGCTGAGCAGTCCCTTGGACTTGAGATCGCCCAGCCGCTCGATGGCATCGAAGATGCCGGCGCTGTCTGGGGGGGCAGACGCAGCGCGTGACGGCGCGGGCGTGCGATCGGCTTCCTTGGCCGGATAACGTTCGACGACCGGCAGGCTGGCCAGCGCGATCGGCCCATGCTGGCTGGTAAAGCACAGGTTCAACAGGCTGTTGCCCTGCTGCTGGGATACGCCGGTAATACGGTGATCGCCGGTGTCATGAATATTCATGCGGTCGCCGATGCGTATTGCCAGCCGTTGCGGGCCCGCGAAATAGGCATAGCACAAATCGTTTTGCTGGCCCGTGGCATCGGGCTGGCCCAGCGAGTCGGGCCACCAGGCGCCGCTGTTCGATGCCATGGTATGGGCGATCATCGGCCCGGCGTCCGTGCCTGTCGATTGATGCTGGCTGGCCTGTGCGAACGGCCGCGGCGTTTCCACGCGTTCGCCCAGGGCATGACAGAGCGCGTCCAGCCGCCCCTTGAGTTCGTGGTTGAAGCTGTCCTCGATCATCAGCAGGCCGCCGCGCATCCATTGGCCGGCCCCTCCGAGTTCGGGGTGATTGAAGCTGGCCATATTGCCGTGCCCCTGGGCCACGGCCACGTTCAGAACGTGCGCTGCCTCGGCGCTGAAGCCGTAGCGCTCTGCCAGATCTTCGATCCGCGTTGCGCGCGTAGAGGTTGTGCTCGCCATGACCTATCACTCCGACCGGTTGGAGTTCGAGTCTATGTCGGGCCGGACAGGGCGCCTATCCGTAGCAGCGCGTAGCCTGAAAGACGCAGAAATCGCCCGGGCGTGAGGCGGTTACTCGTCTTGGCGATCCACGAATTCGGCAATCAGCGCGGCGACCTCGCGCGGGCGCTCCTCCTGGACGAAATGCGCTGCATCGAGCTTCTCCAGTCGAATATCGTCGAACACATCGTCGAGATGGCGGGTATAGGGTTCGATGATCACCGGGTCGTGCTGACCATAGATATAAAGCCCCGGCATGGCGAAGCGCCTGCCCGCGATCTCGGCCCAGCGCGCCATATCGGGCTTGTAGCAGCGATAGTAGGCCGCCCCCGTCGCCGGAGTATGTGCGATGGCATAGCAGCGCACGTATTCCTCGAACGCGTCTTCGGGGAAGGCTTGGCGGGACCAGGTCTTGAGGAAGTGGCCCAGCCAGGCTTTTTCGTTGCCCGGAATCATTGCCTCGGGCAGGTTCGGTTCGGCCTGGAAGAGCTGATACCAGAACGAGCGCCCGCCGGCCTTGCGCAGCTGGGCCTGGGCCGCGGCGTTGCCGCGCGTGTTGGTAATCACGGGAATATTGAGAATCACCAGACGGCGGACCCGGCCCGGCGCGGCCAGCGCCATTTCCTGGGCCACCGCGCCGCCCCAGTCGTGGCCGACGAGGTTGAAGCTGTCCACGCCCAGGCTGTCGAGCAGGCCGAGCATGTCGGCGGCCAGCGCCTGCTTGGTATACGCGGCGTTATTAAGCGTGCGCTCGGAATCACCCAGGCCGCGCAGGTCCGGCATGATCAGGCGATAGTGGTCGGGCAGGTGTTCGGCCACGCCCTGCCAGCAATAGCTGCTTTCCGGCCAGCCGTGCACCATGACGATCACAGGGCCGGTTGCGGCGCCTGCGAAACGCACGTTGAAACGCCCTCGATCGGTTTCGATCATCCGATTCTCTGTGGCAGCCATTCTGTCTCCTCGTTGTAATGTTTTGCCCGCGAGCTTACGCGAAGCGGGTTGGGCTGCTGCAATCGCTTACTCGTAGCGCCTGCCCCGGTACTCGAGCCAGCCGCCGGCGTGCCGGGCCTGTGGGTCGTGATGGGTCCAGTGCACCACGCCGCCCTTGGCGTTGAATTCATAAACACCCTTGAAGCGCACGCGCTCGCCGGTTGCCAGGCGCGGCAAACGCGGTGCGATATCGATGTTGTGCGCGATCAGTATTGTCTGACCACTAGCCAGACGCAGAATGAAACGCTGGTGCCGGCTGCCACGGGTATCGTCGGCGAGCACGGCCTGGACTTCGCCTGTGCCCGAGACGGCCACGTCGTGTGCCCGGTCGCGATAGGCACGGGCAATGGCATCTGCTGCCCTGGGTGCATTTTCGTACGCCTTGCCGGGCGCGCCCGTGTCGAGCAGGCGTTCGCCGCCAACGAGCAGCACGAGGGCAATAGCAATCGGCAGCAGCAGGCGCCTCATATCGCTTCGGGTTTTGTCCTATGAGTAAAGCGTGGCGCAAACCGGTCGATAGGAAAAGCGACGACGCCTTGGAATCCGGCATTCGGATGATGCGGCAAGTCGTTTTCCGTCACCATCTGATACCTATGCCATGCAGCGCCTATTCATCGACAACTTCACGGTATCCGGCCTGATGCGTCTGACGTTGAAGGCAATCGCAGCCGGCATGCTGTGCCTGTGCATCACCGCGGCCAGCCATGCGGCGGAATATTATGTTGCGCCCGACGGCAACAACAGCGGGGCCGGCGGCCGGCACTCGCCCTGGCGCAGCATTGGCTTTGCCCTGCGTCATGCCAACCCCGGCGATACCGTTTATCTGCGCGAAGGCCGCTACAACGAAGCGGTTCACATGCCGCATTCTGGCTCGCGCGGCCACGGCATGATCACGCTGCGCAACTATCCGTTCGAAACCGCGGTGATCGACGGCACGGGCCTGTATGTCAACCACGGCGAACAGGGGCTGGTGACCATTGCCGACCGCAGCCACGTGCGTATCCAGGGCCTGCATCTCACCAACTTCCACTCCGACGACGAATCGGTGCCAATGGGCATATTCGTTACCGGTGCGGGCGAGAATATCGAGCTGATCGACAACCACATCAGCGCCATCGAAACCCGCAAGGCCGGCTGCGACGGCAACGCCCTGGGGATCGCCGTTTATGGTCGCCGCTCGGATGCGCCGCTGCGCGATATCCGTATCGCGGGCAACGAAGTGTCGCACCTGAAAACCGGCTGTAGTGAATCGATGTCGATCAACGGCAACGTGACCGACTTCGAGATCGTCGGCAACTCGGTACACGACAACAACAACATCGGCATCGACGTGATCGGCCACGAAGGCATGGCGCGCGATCCGGCGGTGGATATCGCCCGCAACGGCGTGATTGCCGACAACATCGTCTACAACATCACCTCTGCCGCCAACAGTGCCTATCCGGACGGCGAGATGGCGGCGGGCGGCATCTATGTCGACGGCGGCTACAACATCGTGATCGAGCGCAACCGCGTTTTCGCCAGCGATATGGGCATCGAGCTGGCCAGCGAACACGCCGGTAAGGCCACCCGCAACGTGCTGGTGCGCAACAATCTCATCTACAACAACCACCGGGTCGGCCTGTCGATTGGCGGCTATGCGCCGGACGTGGGTGGCACCGTGGACTGCCGCATCGTGCACAACACGTTCTACAAGAACGATACCGCCATGAGCTGGGGCGGCGAAGTCGTGATTCAGTACAACGCCCGTGACAACGTATTCGAAAACAACATCGTCTACGCCAACGCGCAGGCGGTGTTCATCAACTACTACGTCGAGTCCACCGAGCGGCCGCTGACCAGCGACCGGAACCTGTTCTATACGGAAGCAGGGCGCTACGCCGGCCAATGGCAATGGCGCGGCAAGCACTACGACGACATGAGCGGGTATGCCCGTGTATCGGGTAACGATGGATCATCCCTGTTCGGGCATCCGCGCAAGGTGTCCGCGCGCTTTGTCCCGGATTTCGCTCGTCGCCAGCAGACCGGCCCGCGCGTGGTTCCACGAGGGCACGGCGAAGGTGCTTTGCGCGATACGGGCTATGCGGCCGCCGCTGCCGGCACGTCCGATTTCGGCGCCTACGAATATTATTGAATCAGTGCCTGCGGCAAACCTCTGCGAAGGCGAATACCGCATAGCTCACGAACCAGCAAAGCGCGATGCTGACCAGGTCGTGCGATAGAAAATGCGCACCGCGCAGCTGTTGTGTCAGGCCGTAGAGCGGACCGATGAACACCGCGGGCAGCAGCCAGAGCCAGGGGCGCTGTAAGTGATAGTGGCGGGCGAAGAAATACAGCGCGACCAGGCAATAGCCGCCGGCGGCATGCCCGGCCGGAAAACAGCCACCCACGTCGCCGGGGTACAGCGTATAGGCGCTGCCGGCCAGATCGCCGCCATAGCGTTGCAGATCCCAGGGGCAGGGCAGCGCCAGCAGATGTTTGCTCAGCGATACCAGCAGCAGGCTGGTAAGTACTGCCGCACACAGGCAGACGAGGCCGCGCCGCCACGGCCGCAGTCGGGTATGCCAACA
Organism: Salinisphaera sp. C84B14; assembly: GCF_040361435.1. Lineage (NCBI taxonomy): Bacteria > Pseudomonadati > Pseudomonadota > Gammaproteobacteria > Salinisphaerales > Salinisphaeraceae > Salinisphaera > Salinisphaera sp. C84B14. The sequence goes on from NZ_APNL01000014.1 coordinate 95,240, forward strand.
ACTCATCGCCGTGAGCACGAGCAGGGCCACACCCCAGGCGATCGAAAAACGTTGCCCGTCATCATGCAGCACCTGCGAAGTCAGCCAGGCATGGCGTAGCGCCCAGTGCCCGCCTTCCACGCCATACAGCCAATCCGCCCAGAGCCGGTCGATATCGAAAGCGCGAATGACCACCAGGCCTGTAATGAATGCAAGACCGGGGTAGACCAGGAACGGTCTGTTGATCGTCGGCATGTGGCTGCGGACAAGCCGCAGGCGATCGGATGTCATGTGTGAGGCCTGGTGTGCGGGCGGGACCAAGCCAGAAGCCTGTGCGGATACGCGTTCGCCATTTGTCGGTGTGCTGTCGGAAATTCGTGCGCGCGGCGGCCCCGCGACCGCGGCGAACGAAAAACAAACGCTTGGCTAACAGCGCAGTTATCGGCCGTATCGATAATCGTGCGACATATCCCTACAAGCAGGAGGCTGGATGCGCAGCCTGGGCGGTTTTGCTATGTCGAGCGGGACTCGGATTGACATGCCCGATGCGCGTTGTTCGCAGCGGCCCGGTCTTGCCGTGGTCATTCCGTTCTACAACGAACAGGACAATGTCGAGCAGCTGATCGATGAGCTGCGTGCGGCGCTCTCTGCGTTGGGCGACTACGAACTCATCGCTGTCGACGACGGGTCGACCGACGCCACGGCCGCAGTGCTCGAACGTGCAGCCGCGCGCGTGCCAGCGCTGCGGGTCCTGCGTCTGGCCCGCAATCGGGGGCAGAGTGCGGCCATCGCCAACGGCGTGCGTGCCGCGCGTGCACCCTTGATCGTCACGCTGGATGGTGACGGCCAGAATCCGCCGGCCGATATCCCACGTCTTGTGCAGACCTATCGAGAGAGCCGCAGCAGCGGGCCGGTGCTCGTGATGGGGTGGCGCCAGCAGCGTAACGACAGCACGCTGCGCCGGCTGTCGTCGCGTTGTGCCAATCGTTTACGCAAGGCGCTGCTGGGCGACGGCTGTCCGGATACCGGTTGTGGCCTGAAGGTGTTTGCGCGCGATGATTTCCTGCGTCTGCCGGCGTTCGATCATATGCATCGGTTCCTGCCGGCGCTGTTCGTTCGCGATGGTGGCGAGGTGGTCAGCATCGCGGTATCGCATCGCCCGCGTCACTCGGGCCAGTCGAAGTACGGCGTACGCAATCGGCTCTGGGTTGGCCTGGTCGATTTGGTGGGCGTGTTGTGGTTGCAACGTCGTGCCTGTCGTTTCGAATCCGAGGAATCCCATGTTTGATGCGCTGCAGACACAGGATCTCGCCTGGATCGGCCTCGGCCTGGTTGGGCAGGCGTTGTTTTCGGCGCGTTTCATCGTGCAGTGGATCGCCAGCGAGCGCCGTCGGGCGAGCCATGTCCCGGTGGCGTTCTGGTACCTGAGCATCGCTGGCGGCATCACGTTGCTCGGCTATGCCATCTACCGCGCCGATCCGGTGTTCATCCTGGGTCAGAGTACCGGCGTGTTCATCTATGCCCGCAATCTGTATCTGATTCGCAACGGGCATTCGCAGTCCGCGCCGGCCGAGACCTGACATGGCGCTGTCACGATCGGGCTATCAGCGTCTGGCAGCGGTTGTCTTGATTGTGCTGCTGGGACTGGCGGCCGCCGGGCGCGGCATGGGCGATATCCCGCTGGAAAGCCATGAAATCTATGTGGCCCAGACCGCCGAGAACATGCTCGAAAGCGGCGACTGGCTGGTGCCACGGCTCAACGGCGAATATCGGTTGACCAAGCCGCCGTTGAGCTACTGGCTGGTGGCGGGCGCCGGCGCCGTGACCGGGCAGGCACAGGTCAGCCCGGCCCTGGCACGCGCGCCGTCCGTGCTCGCTCTGGTGGGTATTGCGCTGCTCGCGGCCTGGATGGGCGCGCGCCTGTTCGAGCCGCGTGTCGGGTTGCTGGCCGGGCTGATGTGCGTGGCATCGTTCTCGGCCTTCAAATACGGGCACAACGCCCGACCGGACATGCTCTATGCGTTCTGGACCACCGCCGTTCTGGCCGTCTGGCTTGCCCTGCGCGAGGTGTCGCCGCGACAAGCCCGTTACGGGGCCTGGGCGATGTGGCTGTTGTTCGCACTGGCGACCTTGACCAAGGGCCCCCAGGCGCCGGCCATCATGCTGGGCGGCGCGGTGGTCTACGACGGGCTTTTCGGTACCGGCTGGCGCGCCGTATGGCGGCGGCTGCATGCGGTGGCAGGCCTGGCGATCGTGGCGGTCATCGTGCTGCCCTGGTATCTATGGCTGCGCGCAGCGATCGGCGCGACCACGCTGGACGATTCCCAGGTCTCCGGTGCGCTGTTGAGTGTGGATATCACGCGTTTGTTTGCGCCCTTCTATTTCCTGCGTACACCGTTACTCTGGTTGCCATGGGCGTTGTTGTTGCCGGTGGCGGGGCTGCAGATATGGCGCGATCGGCGCGGGCCGTCCGGCCTGCTCGCCTTCGGCGTGCTCTTTGCGATGGCGGTGTTCACGCTCGGCCCGCAGTATCGCGAAATTTATATGCTGCCCTGGCTGGCGCCGGCCATGGTGGTGTTCGCGGCCGCGCTCGTTCGGGTGCCGGCAGCGCGTGTGTGCGTGGCTCTCGTGCTTGTCGTGGTCGCGGCGGGGCTCGCCTGGCTGCTCTACCAGAGCGGTTTGGCGGGTCTGGCGAGCGTGCTGGTGGCGCTCGCCGTGCTGGTTGCCGCGGGTCATGCGCTTTGGCAGCGGCAGACGGCACGCAGCGCCGGTTGGGTCGCCATCGCATTTGCGATCGGTTTGTTTCAGGGCGGGGCCGTGCCGAAACTCTGGAGCAGCCAGCGCTACGAGGAGCTGGCCTTCACCCAGCGCCTGGCCGGGGTGGTCGATGCCGATACCCCGGTCGTGGTGTGGGATATCGATGCTGCGCATTATTCTTATTATCTGGGCCGGCCCGCCCGCGGTTTCGAGGCGCTGGATAGGGTGTGCGACTGGATTGGCACACAGCGCGGGCGGCTCGTGCTGGTCTATCCGCAGGAGCGGCGTGCCGAACTCGCCCAGCGCCTGGCGCTGGACTCGGTGCTCGGCCCGCGCGATTCGGAGTTCCAGGCGAGTTGGGTCGCGGCCGGCCGCGACTGTAGCGCCGATACAGTCTCGGGGAGTTAAAGCGTGTATATCCTTATTGTAGAAGATAGCGACGACCTGGCCGCGAATATCGGCGAATACTGCGAAGAGCGCGGCGATATTGTCGACTACGCCGCGGACGGTCTTGCCGGGCTGCATCTCGCCGCGGTCAACCGCTACGATGTGCTGGTTCTGGATTTGAGCCTGCCGGGCCTGGATGGTCTGTCGCTGTGTGAACGCCTGCGCCTGGATGCCGGCAATAACGTGCCCATTCTCATGCTCACCGCGCGGGATACGCTCAACGACCGCTTGACCGGCTTCGAGACGGGGGCGGATGACTATGTCACCAAGCCGTTTTCGCTGCCGGAACTGCATATGCGGCTCAAGGCGCTGGTACGACGCGCAGCCGGCGCCAGCGAGCAGTTGAGCGTGGCCGACCTGGTCTTCGATACGCGCAGCCTGATCGTGCGCCGCGGGGGCCGACGCCTGGAACTCACGCCCACCGGTATGCGCATGCTCGAGCTGCTCATGCGGGCATCACCGGCGGTGGTCCGTACGGCGACCGTCGAACGCGCGGTCTGGGGCGACGATCCGCCCGATAGCGAGGCTGCGTTACGCGGTCATATTCATCAGCTACGCGGCATCATCGACAAGCCGTTCCCCCAGAAGCTGCTCAAGACGGTACACGGCATCGGCTACCGGCTCGCCGACGATGACAAGCTTTAGTCTGCGGCCCGGGCTGCGCCCGCGTATTCTGCTGGCCACGCTGGTGCCGGTGCTGGTGGTGCTGGGCGGCATGGTCTATGCCGTGTCGTCGTTTCTGGAAGTGCTCGAACACGACATGACCCACGGCCAGCTCGCCCGTGAACTGGACCGGGTGGACGCCCTGTATCGGCGCGACCCGCAGCTGTTGGATCTGCTCGGGCCGAACCTGGAGACGTACGTTGTGCCCAAGGGCGACACCGACAGCCTGCCGGACAGCGTGAAACCCATTCGCAACGGCGAGTCGCACGAGGTCTGGCTGCCCGGCGCGGACTACGAATATCAGGCCACGCGACGCGATATCGGCGATCACAGCCTGTATGTGCTGCTCGATCTCACGCCCGAAGAACGCCTGGAGAAGGAGTTGATCGGCGTGGCCTGGATCGCCGGACTTGGGGCAATGTTTCTAGCCGTGCTGGTCGCACTGTGGCTATCGCACGTGGTCATGCGTCCGGTGCGCCGGCTGGCCCATCGCGTATCGGCGATCGTACCGGGCGAGCAGCGCCCCGATCTCACCCCGGCCACCGGCGATCGGCAGCTCAACATCATTGTCGAGGCCTTCGATGGCGTGCTCGATCGTTTCGATGCCTTCGTCGCCCGCGAGCAGGCCTTCACCGAGGACGCCAGCCACGAGCTGCGCACGCCGTTGGCCACGGTAATCAGCTCGCTGGATCTGATCGTGGAAGACCGGGATCTGTCGGCCAAGTCGCAGCGGCGTCTTGCACGGGCGCGGGCCGCGGCCACGCGCATGCATGAGCTCATCGAGGCGCTTCTGCTGTTCGCGCGTGAGCAGGGCAGTGAGGTTTTCGATACACCGGTCAGCCCGGTCGTGCGCGAAGCCATTGCCATGCAGGGGCATCTGTTTTCGGCGCAGACAGCGGCCGCGATCGCGTTCGAGGCTGAAACCGAAGTCCATGTGAATGCGCCGTCCAGCATGGTCCTGTCGGTGGTGAACAACCTGCTCCGCAACGCGATCGAGCATGGCGACGGCGCACGGATCGACGTGCGTCTCGATGCCACCGGCCTGAGTATTCGCGATCACGGGGCGGGCATTGCACCGGCCGCACTGTCGCGGTTGTTCGACCGCCGCTTCAAGGGCCAGCATAGCCGCGGCCAGGGACTGGGACTCTATCTGGTCAAACGTGTCAGCGAACGCTTCGGCTGGCGCGTGGAGGTCGACAGCAACGTCGGCGCCGGCACCGAATTCGTGCTGTATTTCGCGGCGTGAAGTTCGTTCGCTGCCAACCCGGCGCCGCCATAACGAAATAACAACGCAAGCGCGATCAGTCGGACACGCTCCGCGCGCCATGCTCGGCGACGAAATTCATCGTTCGCGAGCGTTGGTATGGCGTCGAAGGCTCACGGTTTCAGAGCGGGTCTGGCTGCATGGCTGCAAAGGCTGCCGCGACCGGCCAGCGGCGTGCCGGGGCTCACCGTCGTGGCCGCCGCGTTCATCACCGTTTTTCTGAACAACGTGTTCTGGAAAACGGTGATCGCCGAAGCCGATATCGGCGTGGCGCGCCACCTGGGGTTCGGTCTCGCGCTCGCGGCGGCCATGGTCGCTTTCTTCGTGTTGCTCATTTCGCTGTTTGGTCTGCGCTACGTGTTCAAGCCGGCCGTCGTGATGCTGTTGCTGGTGGGGTCGTTCGCGAGTTATTTCATGAGCACCTATGGCGTGGTCATCGACGACACGATGATTCACAACATGCTCGAGACCGACCGCGGCGAGGCCGCCGGGCTGTTGAGCCCGGCGCTGATACGCCACGTTCTGTTGACCGGCATCCTGCCTGCGCTGGTGGTGTGTTTCTGGCAGGTGCGCTATCGCAGCGTCTGGCGCGAGACCGGTGTGCGCGCGCTGACGTTAGCAGTCGCGATCGCGGTGCTGGGCGTGAGCGTGTATAGCCACTACAAGGATTTCGCCCTCGTGCTGCGCCAGAATCGCGAACTGCGCTATCTGGTGAATCCGACCTATCCGCTGTACGCGGCGATCGAAGCGTTTACCCAGACCGCCGAGGCTGCCGACCGGCCCGTCGAGGCGCTGGGCACGGATGCGCACCAGCAGACGCGCGCGGGTGCGCCTCGACGGGTGGTGGTTCTTGTAGTGGGCGAGACCGCGCGCGCCGCCAATTTTTCGCTGGATGGGTATGCGCGCAATACCAATCCAAGGCTGGGGCAACGCGATCTGGTCAACTTCACCCGGTTCAGTTCCTGCGGTACGTCCACGTCGGTGTCGGTACCGTGCATGTTCTCGCGCCAGGATCGACACAACTTCGACGGCACCGATGCACGCTATACCGAAGGCCTGCTCGACGTGCTCGCCCATGCCGGTGTGAACGTGCTCTGGCGCGACAACAATTCCGGCTGCAAGGGCGTATGTGCACGGGTGCCCAGCCAAGATCTGTCCCATGCCGACGATCCAACACTGTGCAACGACGAAGAATGCTTCGACGAAATCCTGCTGCGCGGGCTCGAATCGCGTATCGATGCCACATCGGGCGACCTGCTTGTGGTGCTGCATCAGAAAGGCAGCCACGGGCCGGAATACTACAAGCGCTACCCCAAGGGCTATGAGCGATTCACGCCGGTATGTGAAAGCAACGAGCCCCAGAACTGCGATCGTCAGGCAATCGTGAACGCCTACGACAACACGATCGTTTATACCGATGCGGTCCTCGACGAGCTTATTGCGCTACTCGCGCGTGACGCCAAGCGCAAAGGCGATGCTACCGCGCTGTTCTATCTCTCAGACCACGGCGAATCGCTGGGCGAGGACGGGCTGTATCTGCACGGTTTTCCGTACGCGCTCGCACCCTCGTATCAGACCCACGTACCGGCGCTGGCCTGGTTGTCACCGACCTTCGGACTCGATCGTGATTGCCTGGCGGGGCTTGCAGGACAACGACTACTCGCAAGACAACCTCTTCGATACGGTGCTCGGCCTGTTTGCTGTCCAGACCCAGGTTTATCGCCCGGGTTCGGATATTTTTCGGGGCTGCCGCGCCGCGAGCTGAGGCTGCCGCCCTCAGCCCGCTGTTCATCCGCGGTCTGACGCGGGCGCTTAGCGGGGCAAATTCTTGGGCGCTGGCCCAGCCGATCGGGACAGGTTGATCGGCCGGGCGCTTGCCGCGCTTAATCGACCAGTTCGAAGCTCACGCCGGCGCGCTCATGCAGGCGTTCGATCAGGGTGTCGCCGAGCAGGGTGGCCGGGGTCCAGAAGCCGCCTTCGGTTTCGCCGCGCTGGCTTAAACAGATCGCCGCCTCGGAGAGCATCTTGGAGGTGGAGCCGTAGCCTGGATCGCGATCGCCGACGACCTTGGCCTTGAGTTTTTCACCGGCCGCGGTGGTGCCGAACAGGCGCATGTCGTAGAAGCCTTTTTCCTGCGCGCTCGGGCTCGGGCCTTCGCCGGGCTCGGGCAGCACGAAGCGTTGCAGCAGCGCACGCGTGGGCTTGATGGCCACGCCGACGAGAAAACCACCCAGGCCCGCCGCCAGGCCGTAGGCGTTGAGCCGGCCCTTCGTGCCGCGTCCGGTCATCATCGCTTCGTCGTATTTGAACTCGGCGCCGTAGGCCTGGCCCGACAGGGCATTGCTGCGCTGAACCACGCGCGTGTTGCAGCTGGCCATGATGAACGGCGCGATCCAGCTGTTGGCGTCGGGGTCGAAGGAGGCGCCCTTGGGATTGGGCTGGCGCACCTCGGGCCGATAGCCTTCGGGGCAGATCGAATAGGGGTTGGCCAGCTGTTTGCGCAGTGCCGGATTGGCCCGCACTTCCTTGGCGAAGTTCACCAGGCTGGCCACGGTGCCGCCCGAGAAGGTGCCGCGCATGGCTTTCACTCGCAGCTTCACCCGTGTGCAGGGCGCGCCGAAGCGCTCGCGCGCGTTGCGCTGCAAGAAATGCACGCCCAGATCCGACGGCAGGGAGTCGAAGCCGCAGCAGTTGACGATGCGTGCGCCGCTGGCTTTGGCGCGCGCTTCGTACTTGTCGAGCATGGCCGCGATCCAGTGCACCTCGCCGGTGAGATCGCAGTAATCGGTGCCGCTGTCGGCACAGGTGGCCACCAGCGTTTCGCCGTACAGCGCGTACGGCCCCACGGTGGAGATGACCACGCGGGTCTGGGCACACATCGCCGCCAGCGAATCCGCGTCGTTGGCGTCGGCCACGATCATGGCGACTTCGGGGTTGCCGATTTCGCTGCGCACCTGGCCGAGCTTGGCCTTGGAGCGTCCGGCCATCGCCCAGCGCACTTCGCCGTCGTCGCCATAGCGTTCGGCCAGGTAGCGGCAGGTTAGTTGGCCGACAAAGCTCGTCGCCCCGAAAACCACGATATCGAAAGCAGGTGTATCCATAGCTGAGAGCACCGTTTGAACAGATGCGCGTAATCTACTAGACAACCGCTATTACCCGTCATTGTCGACGCTGCTTGGCCGCCTGCCGTGCCTCGCGTAAGCTTGCCGCAGCCTCAATTCAGGGTCCGCCATGGTCTCTCAAGACGACTCCTACGATCGCGCTGCACGCAGCGCCGACAACGCCGGTTCCGGCGACGATACGATCGACTTCGGCTACGAACGCGTCGCGCGCGGCGAAAAGCAGCGCCGCGTGGGCGCGGTGTTCGATTCCGTTGCCGACAACTACGATGTGATGAACGACCTGATGTCGATGGGCATCCATCGGGCGTGGAAGCGCTTCACCCTGGAACTGGCCGCCGTGCGCGAAGGCGAGCAGGTACTGGACCTGGCCGGCGGCACCGGCGATCTGGCTGCGGGTTTCGCGCGCCGCGTCGGCCCGAGCGGGCGCGTGCTGCTCTCCGACATCAACGGCGCGATGCTCGCCAACGGCCGCGAGCGCATGCTCGATCGCGGCGTGGCTGGAAATATCGATTACTGTCTCGCCAACGCCGAGAAACTGCCGTTTGCCGACAACAGCTTCGACTGTGTCTCCATCGGCTTCGGGCTGCGCAACGTTACCGACAAGCCGGCCGCGCTTGCCGAAATGCAGCGGGTCACCCGTCCGGGCGGCCGGGCTATCGTGCTGGAGTTTTCCAAGCCGGCGGTGCCGGGGCTGGACAAGCTTTACGACATCTACTCGTTTTCCGTACTGCCCTGGCTGGGCAAGACGGTGGCCAAGGACGAAGCCTCCTATCGCTATCTGGCCGAATCGATTCGCATGCACCCGGACCAGGGCACGCTCCAGTCGATGATGGAAACGGCCGGGCTCGTGCGCTGCGGCTATCACAACCTCACCGGCGGCATCGTCGCCGTGCATCGCGGTTACGCGCCCTAGCGCGCACGCTGCGCGCCGCCATTCAACAGGCCCGGATTCGTCATGACGGACTCTTCTCTGCGAAGCCTGCCCACGCCCGCGCTGGGCGCGGCCGAGATCGCGCTCAATCGTTATCTGGGCAACGACCCGCGGGCACTCGCGCGCTGCGAGGACCTTGCCGGACATTCCCTGGAGCTGCGTTTTTCCGATCTGCAGCTACGGCTCGTATTCATCGCCGAGCGCCACGGTATGCAGCTGCGCGGCGTACCGGATACACAGGCAGACGTCTGCCTGACCGGCACCTCGACCGCCTTCGGGCGCATCCTGTTTTCCGGCGGCCGCGAAGGCATTACCGGCGGCGGTCTGCGTATCGAAGGGGATGTCGGCGTCGCCCAGCGCTTTTCCGATCTGTTCGCCAGCGTGGATTTCGACCTCACCGATATCATCGACGCCCGGCTGGGGCCGGTGCCGGCTTATTTCGTCGGCCAGGGCATCAAGCAGGTCCGGGCGCTGTTTTCGCGCGCGGCCCGTGAATTTCCGGAACAGACGGCCGAGTATCTGCGCGAGGAAACGCGCGACGTGATCGGCCCCTGGGAACACGAAAAGTTCGTGACCGAAATCGAAACGCTGCGCGACGATGTCGAGCGGCTATCGGCGCGGGTAGCGCGTGTGAGTGAGGGGAGCCGCTGATGTTCGATCGCAGCCGGCGCATGCTGGAAATCATCCGCACCGCGCGTCGCTACGGCCTGGGTGAACTCGCTGGCGATGCCGCGCCCACCTGGCTGCTGGGCAAGCCGCGCGCGTTCGACGAGCCGCTGAACGTGCGCCTGCGTCTGGCGCTCGAAGAGCTGGGCCCGGTGTTCGTGAAATTCGGCCAGACGCTGTCCACGCGCCGCGATCTGCTGCCCGAGGGCATGGCCGAAGAACTGGCCAAGCTTCAGGATGAAGTGCCGCCGTTCGAAGGCGCCGAAGCACGACGCCTGATCGAAGCGGCCTACGGCCATTCGCTCGACCAGTTCTTCGAGTATTTCGAAACCGAGCCGATGGCCGCGGCCTCGATCGCGCAGGTACACCGTGCCCGCCTGCATGCACGCGACGGCGAAGCGCAGGGGCGTGAGGTGGTGGTCAAGGTGCTGCGCCCGGACGTGCACGAACGCATCGGGCGCGACGTGGCCGTGCTGTATCGGCTGGCCGGGCTGGCCGCGCGTTTTCACCCCGAGGCCAAGCGCCTGCGCCCGGTCGAGATCGTGGCCGAGTACGACCGCATCATCAACGACGAGCTGGATTTGATGCGCGAGGGCGCCAACGCCAGTCAGCTCGGGCGCAACTGGGCTGGTTCCGATCTCATCGTGCACCCGGAAATCCACTTCGACTACAGCACCGAAACGGTGCTGGTCATGGAGTATATGCGGGGCGTGCCGATCGACGACGTCGACACGCTCAAAGCGGCCGGCGTGGATTTCAAGGTGCTCGCCGAGCGCGGCGTGGAGATCTTTTTCAAACAGGTCTTTCGCGACAATTTCTTTCATGCCGACATGCACCCGGGCAATATCCTGGTGCAGCCGGAAGTACCGCATCGGCCGCGCTATGTGGGCCTGGACTTCGGCATCGTCGGCTCGCTGACCGTGGACGACCAGCGCTATCTGGCCGAGAATTTCCTGGCGTTCTTCAACCAGGACTATCGCAGGATCGCCGAGCTGCACGTGGAATCCGGCTGGATGCCGGCGGATACCAGCATCGAGGAATTCGAAGGCGCGATCCGGACCGTGTCCGAGCCGATCATGAACAAGCCGCTGGCCGAGATTTCCTTCGGGTTGTTTCTGGTACGCCTGTTCAAGATTGCGCGTCGCTATCGTTATCAGGTCCAGCCGCAGCTGGTGCTGCTGCAAAAGACCGTGCTCAACGTCGAAGGCCTGGGCCGCGATCTCTACCCGCAGCTCGATTTGTGGGCCACCGCCAAGCCGGTGCTCGAGGAGTGGATGCACCACCGCGCCAGCCCGCGCGTGGCCGGCGAGCGGTTGAAAAACCAGCTGCCGCAGATCATGGACAGCCTGCCGCGCATGGTGCCCACGCTCATGAAGCGCCTCGATGAAGGCACCAATCCGGCCGCGCGCGAACTCGAACGCGCGCTCACCGATATCACCCGCGAGTTGCGCAGCGCGCGCCGCGCCATGCGCTGGACGGTGGTCGGTACCGGGCTGGTCGTTTCCGGGGTGCTGCTGGTGATCTATCCGCCCGTGCCGCTGTGGGTCGGGATTGTCGGCGGCCTGGCCGGACTGGTCTGCTGGGTGCAGGCCTCGCGCGGCTAGCGCGCTAGCGCATGCGTGCATCGGCGCTCGAGCCCGGGCCGGTCGACGACCGGCTCTGGCTGCGCGTGGCCGACGCCATCGACCGGCCGATTCTTTTTCGCTGGCAGGTCGAGGCCTATCGCGCCCATATCGAAGCGCTCTGGGGCTGGGATGAAGCGTGGCAGCAGCGCGACTTCGAGCGGCTGTTCGCTGCGCTCACGCCGCGGGTGATCATGCAGCGTGCCGGCAACGACAGCCGCGCGGCCGGCTATATTCAGACCCAGCGCCGGAGCCAGTCGCTGCATCTGGCCAACATCGTAGTCAGGCCGGACCGGCGCGGGCAGGGCATCGGAAGCCGTCTGCTGCGCCACATGCAAACGCAGGCCGAGCAGGCACGCTGTGCGGTGACGCTCAAGGTGTTTCGCTGCAACGAGCGGGCGCGCGTGTTCTACGAGCGGCTGGGCTTCGAGGAAATCAGTCGCAACCGAACGCATTTCGTGCTTCGCTGGGCGCCGAACGGCGTCGATGAGAGTTTGTAATGGGATGGCTGGATAGCACGCGCCTGCAGGGCGACCACGTCGTACTCGAGCCGCTGGCGCACGGGCATGCCGATGCGCTGTGCACGGCCGTGCGCGATGGCGAGTCCTGGCGGCTGTGGGTGGCCGACGTGCCGAGTCCGCAGCAGATGGGCGCCTATGTCGAGACCGCGCTGGCCGCGACAGATCAGCGTGCCTTCGTGGTGCGCGAACGCGGCGGCGAGATCGTCGGCACCACGCGTTTTTATGGCGTGGACGCGGGCAATTGTCGGGCGTTGATTGGTTACACCTGGTATGCCGCGCGTGTGCGCCGTACCGCGATAAACAGCGAAAGCAAGTATCTGCTGCTGTCGTATCTGTTCGACGACCACGAAGCCATCGCGGCGGAGTTTCGTACCCACAGCCTGAATATCGCCTCGCGCCGGGCCATAGAACGGCTGGGCGCCAAGCAGGACGGGCTGCTGCGCAGCCACCAGATCCGTGCCGATGGCACCCTGCGCGATACCGCGGTCTATTCGATCATTGCCGCCGAATGGCCGGCCGTGCGCGCGAACCTGCGATCACGCCTGGCCGGTTAGGCCTGAGCGTAACCGGCACCTCGAGCGCTAGCGGTTGCGCAGAATGTGCAGGCCCTTGAGCAGGTTGAGCGCTTCGTAGAGCGGATAATCGGTCTGGGCGAGGTCGCCGCTACCGGTGGCATCGTTCGACGGCCCCGGTACGCGCTGGTTGTCGCGGGTGTCGTTGGACAGGGCGCCGGCCAGATCCGCCTCCGAGAAGGGGGTGACGTTGTTCGATTCCGCGGCGGTGACGTTCACGTTCTGTATGCCCACGTCCGGCTCGATGCCCTCGGCCTGAATCGAACGCCCGCTGGGTGTGTAGTAGCGCGCGGTGGTGAGCTTCAGGGCCGCCCCGTTGGCCAGCGGCACGATGGTCTGCACCGAGCCCTTGCCAAAGGTGCGATTGCCCATGATCACGGCCCGGTTATCGTCCTGCAGCGCGCCGGCGACGATTTCCGAAGCCGAAGCCGAGCCTTCGTTGACCAGCACCACGATCGGTGCGCCGTCGAGCATGTCGCCCGGGGTGGCGGCGAATTGTTGATCGGTGTTGGGCGCGCGCCCGCGGATCGAGACGATATCGCCGGCGTTGATGAACGTATCGGCCACGTCCACGGCCGAGTTGAGCACGCCGCCGGGGTTATTGCGCAGATCGAGCACGATGCCGCGCAACGGGCCTTCGGCCTTGTCCTTCAAGTCGGAAATTTCGCGCTTCAGGCTGTCTCCGGTCTGACTGGAGAACTGGGTGATACGCACATAGCCGTAGCCGCGGTCGAGCATGCGCGACTTCACGCTCTCGACCCGGATCACGGCGCGCTTGAGCGTGACCTTGAACGGCTCGTCGCGCTCTTCGCGCAGGAGGGTGAGCGTGACGTCGCTGCCGGCATCGCCGCGCATGGCCTTGACCGCGTCCATCAGGCTCATGCCTTTGACCGCCTGATCGTCGATCCGAATGATCAGGTCGCCGGCCTGGATGTTGGCCTTGCTGGCGGGCGTGTCGTCAATGGGCGCGACGACCTTCACAAAGCCGTTGGCCATCTGTACTTCGATGCCGAGGCCGCCGAACTTGCCCGAGGTGGAGATCGAAATCTCCTTGAATTCCTCGGCGTTCAGATAGGCCGAATGCGGGTCCAGGCCGTCGAGCATGCCGCGGATCGAGTTTTCCAGCAGCGCCTGGTCGGAGACGTCCTCGACATAGCCCTGCTTTACCCGGTTGAGGATCTCGACGAACGTACGCAGTTCGTCCAGCGGCAGGCCCTGGGCCTCGACGCTGTCGTTGTTGCCGGCATTGCCGCGATCGGCCAGGCCGCCCTGGGCAACGCTCACGATCACGCCGATGACCACGCCCAACGCAATCAGCAGCGAGCTGCGGGTTTTCGATCGCATGAATCCTGACTCCCTGGGACGACCCCACCCGCACGCGCGAATCACGCGTCGATAATCAACGACAGATGCGGGAATAATGCTGCGCAAAAGATAGCATATCGCGGGCTCGCCCCGGTTGCCTTACCCGGCCAGCCAGCTGGCCGGATTGATCGGCGTACGCCCGCGGCGCAGCTCGAAATAGGCGCCGTTCTGGCTGTGCCCGCCGCTGTGTCCGGCCTTGGCCACGGCCTGGCCCTGCTCGACGCGGTCGCCGACTTCCACGTAGGTGCTCTCGGCGTGGCCGTAGAGCGTGTAGTAGTCGTTGCCGTGATCGACGACCACGATTAGCCCGTAGCGGTGCATATAGCCGACATAGACCACCCGCCCGGCGGCCACCGCGCGTACCGGCGTGCCGGCGGCAGCGCCCAGCCATTCGCCCTGCCATTTGAGCGGTCCGCCGGCCTTGGTCGTGCCAAAGCGCGCCAGCACCGGGCCGTTGACCGGCGGCTGCATGCGTCCCTTGAGTTGCCCGAAGGGCGTGTCGTCGGCGGGCTCGGGCGGCAGATCGGACAGCTGGGTGCGCAGCCGGCCCATGAGGCTGCGCAGGCGCTGCTCGTCGGCTTTCATTTCGGACAGCGTGGCCTGCTTGTTCGATAGCTGGCTGTCGAGCGCGGCAATGGCCTGTTCGCGCTCGGCCTGGTTGGCCTTGAGGCTGGCCAGGGTGGATTCACGCGTTTCGCGCTGACGGCTGAGTTCTGCCTGCTCGTTTTCGAGCGCGTTCTGGCGCACGGCCAGATCGGCGAGCGCGCCGCGCAACGCGGTTACCTGCTCGGTACGCGCGTTGGCGAAATATTCGTAGTAGACCAGCATGCGGCCCAGCTTTTCCGGCGACTGGCCCGACAACAGCAGGCGCATCTTGTCCATCTGGCCGCTGGCATACGCCGCGCGCACCTGTTCACGCAGCGCGTCCAGCTGGCTGCCGAGATCGCGGCGTTCGCGATCGCGGCGGCGGGTGAGGTCGGCCACGCGCTCGCGCGCCTCGGCAATCTTGTCGTCGAGTTCACGAAGGCGCTTGGAGGCGGCGCTGATATCGGCTTCGGCCTGGCTCAGTCGGGTGGACAGGTCGCTGCGTTGGCTTTTGTCCTGGGCGATCTGCTGGCGCACGTTGTCGATGCGATCGCGTAGCGCATCCAGCTCGGCGCGCGTGCTTTGCGAGCGCGCATCGCCGCTCTGGGCCAGCCCGGGGCTGGCCACAGCGAAAGCGAGCAGGCAGACGCCAGCAAGAACAACTACGCGCATGCGACTAGTGTATGGGTCTGCTGCCAAGCCGTCATGCCCTGCGTGGCTCGCAGCGCGGGTCGTTAGCAAAGCGCGCGCGGGCCGGGCCTGCACTCGATAATCCCGGTCGTTCGTCGCCCGTGGCGGCGAGCGGAGCGCCCGGTATGCAATAATCGCGGCGCGACGCGCAGCTTGCGCATCTCTCGATCGTGAATTCACCGGCCCGCAGCGGCCGATTGGGACCGTACACGCCATGAATTTGGAGCAGATACAGGAATTCATCACCAACCACCCCTATCTGTGGAGTGCGCTGGTTCTGGTGCTGATCGCGCTGGCGGTCAACGAGGCGCTGCGCACCGTCAAGGGGCACAAGCCGATCCCCGCCAACGAAGCAGTGCGGTTGATGAACACCGAGGATGCCATCGTCGTGGACACGCGCTCGGCGGCCGATTTCAAGAAAAGCCATATCCTCAACGCCAAGCATGTGCCGATGGCGGGCATTGAGGAACGCGCCAAGGAAATCAGCAAGAACACCGACCGTACGATCATCTGCTATTGCGGTATCGGCAACGTCGCCCCGCAGGCGGTGGCCAAGCTGCGTAAGCTGGGGTACAC
The DNA here is from genome assembly GCF_040361435.1 of Salinisphaera sp. C84B14. NCBI lineage: Bacteria > Pseudomonadati > Pseudomonadota > Gammaproteobacteria > Salinisphaerales > Salinisphaeraceae > Salinisphaera > Salinisphaera sp. C84B14. Next base: position 111,000 of record NZ_APNL01000014.1, read on the forward strand.
GCGTGCCTATGCGCTCAAGGGCGGCATCAACGCCTGGCAGGGCGATGGCATGCCGGTCACCAGCAAGTAGCGGCGCTGCCCGAGTGACAGCAATTCAAGGCAACGAGGAGGCGAGATGGCAGAGGACAACGGCCAGCAGGCCAGCGAGAACGGCGAGGCCCAGCGCCAGGTCGCGCTGCAGAAGATTTATATCCGCGACGCATCCATCGAGGTGCCCAACGGCCCGCGCGTGTTTACCGAGCAGTACCAGCCGGAGGTCAACGTCGACCTGAATACGCGCATCGAGAATCTCAGCCGCGAAACGCACCAGGTCACGCTGACGGTGACGGTCACCGCCAAGCAGGGCGAGCGCACCGCCTATATCGTGGAGGTGCAGCAGGCCGGGGTGTTCCAGATCGACGGCTTCGACGATGACGCCGAGCGCGGCCACCTGCTGGGCGCCTACTGCCCGTCGATCCTGTTCCCCTATATTCGCGAAAGCGTGGGCGATATGGTGCAGCGGGCGGGTTTCCCGCATTTTCTGCTGCAGCCGGTCAACTTCGATCGCCTGTATGCCCAGCATCAGCGCAGCGAAGGCGGGCCGACCGAAGTCGGCGACGCGACGCATTAACCCATCATGAGCGCTGCGCGCGAAGCGACCGGTCGTTGTATTGCGGTTCTGGGGGCCGGCTCCTGGGGCACCGCGCTGGCTATTCAGCTTGCGCGCAACGGCAACCGGGTACCGCTTTGGGCGCGCGATGCCGATGCCATCGCCGCGATGGCGGCCGACCGCGAGAACCGTCGTTATCTGCCCGGTTGCCCTTTGCCCGAGTTGCTCGCCCCCGAAGCGGACATGACCCGTGCCGTCGCGGCGGCCGACGATGTGCTGGTGGTGGTGCCCAGCCATGCGCTGCGCGAAACGCTTGAGCGCCTGGCGCCGCTTCTGGGCGAACACCGCCGTGTGATCTGGGCGACAAAGGGGCTCGAACCCGAGTCGGCCAAGCTGCCCGATCAGGTGGCCGCGGAAACGCTGGGCGTGGACCGCGTGACCGCCGTATTGTCGGGGCCGAGCTTTGCCGGCGAAGTTGGCCAGGGCATGCCCACGGCCGTGACCATCGCCTCGCACGACGACGCCTTTGCCCGCGACATGGCCGGGGCGTTTCACGACGGCGTGTTTCGCGTGTACACCACCCGCGACGTGATTGGCGTGGGCGTGGGCGGGGCCGTCAAGAACGTGCTGGCCATTGCCGTGGGCATATCCGACGGGCTCGGCTACGGCGCGAATGCGCGTGCATTGCTCATCACCCGCGGCCTGTCGGAGATGATGCGCCTGGGCGAGAAGATGGGCGGTGAGCGCACCACCTTCACCGGTATGGCGGGGCTGGGCGATCTGCTGTTGACCTGCACCGACGACCAGTCGCGCAACCGTCGTATGGGCCTGGCCCTGGCGGCCGGCAACGATGTCGAGGGCGCCCAGCGCGAAATTCAGCAGGTCGTTGAAGGCGTGCGCGTGGCCCGTGAGGTCTATCGCATCGCCCAGCAGCTGGGTGTGGAAATGCCGATCGCGACCCAGGCATTTCGCGTGCTGCACGAAGACGTCGCGCCGCGCGATGCGGTGCGTAAATTGACGGATCGACCCTTCCGGTCCGAAAAAGACTAAAATATGACAGTCGGCGATGGCTTGTCCTCGCCGCTGCGGGTCTCATGACCGCACCAAGTATTCATCACAAGACGACCGCGCCATGGCGAACTGGGTAACTTTCGGCCGTTTCCTGCTGCTATTCGTACTGCTGGGGATCATCTACTCCGGCGTGCCCGTATTGCAGCTGGTCAACGCGCCCCTGACCGTGCTCATCATCGCCCTCGACGGCGTCGATGGCTGGGTCGCACGCAAGTACAACGAAGAGTCGCTTTTCGGCGCCACTTTCGATATCGCCATCGATCGTATCGTGGAAACCGTGCTCTGGGTGGTGCTGGCCCATCTGGGCTTCATCGGCGTATGGATTCCGCTGCTGTTCATCATTCGCGGCAACCTGGTCGACGCCATCCGTAGCAAGGGGGCGGCCTCGGGCACGGCGGCCTTCGACATGATGCAGTCGCCAATCGGGCGTTTTCTGGTGGCCGGGCGTTTCATGCGTGGTTTCTATGCCGTGCTCAAGGCGGTGGCCTTTGCCTGGATTCTGTTCTGGCAGCCGTTTCCCTTCCTGGCGCCGGAGTTCTGGGCCAACTACGGCTGGTTCTGCGTGGGCGTGGGCACGGCGCTGGCCTGGGCCTCGGCAGCGATCTGTATCGCCCGCGGTCTGCCCGTGATCATCGAGTTCTGTGTTAACGAGCGCCCCGGTGCGCCAACGGGGCACAGCTGATGCGCCTGGTATTGTTCGATATCGACGGCACGCTCGTGCCGGGCGCGAGTTCCGAGGCGCGTTTTGCCCGCTATCTATGGGATCGCCGCGCCCTGGGGCTGCGTCAGCTGTTGGCCTTTGCCTGGTTCTGCCTGCGCTACTTCCCGCGCTACGGTCGCCACGTCATGCAAAAGAACAAGGCCTATCTCAGCGGGCATGGCAAGGCCGAAATCGCGGCGCTCGCGCGCGACTTCGTCGCCGAACGGCTGCTGCCTTCGCTGTATGCGCCCGCCGTCGAGCGGCTGCGCGCGCATGAGGCTGCGGGCGATCGGGTCGCTTTGCTGTCCGGCACGCCGCAGTTCATCGCCGATGCGCTGGCCGACGCCCTGGGCGTGGAATATGCCCATGCCTCGCTGTGTGCCAGCAGCGGTGACCATTACACCGGTGCCCCGCCGGTGCGCCATCCCTATGGGCCCACCAAGATCGATGCGGCCGAGGCGCTGGCGCGCCAGACCGGTCTACCGCTAGCCACGGCGGTGGCCTTTGGCGATTCGATCACCGACGCGCATCTGTTTCGAGTGGTGGAGGAGGCCGTCGCGGTACAGCCGGACAAGCGCCTGAGCGAAGCCGCTGAAGGCGCGGGATGGGAAGTGCTGCTCGACCGCATGACCGCGCCGGGCAAGGCCGAAGCGCAGGAGCACGAGCCGCGGTACTGAGCCGGCTCGAAATCACGAGCGATCCGCACACAACACGGTGCGCGTATTATTCGCTCGTCGCGCCGCGGCTCTCGCGCGCCCTTAACGCACGAGGATTCACCAACCGGTGCATTTCCATACGGATTCGCTTGCGATTATCGCGATCGTCTTCTTTTTGACCGCGATCTTGCCGATCAAGCTAGCCGCGAGCGTATTCGCAGCGCGCAACGACTCGTTCGGCGCGGCATTTCTAACCCTTCTGGTCGCCATTCCGTTCGCGTATGTAGGGCAGGCCTATCTGGGCCTGGGAATATTCGGCGCCTATCTGGGTATGGCGTTGGCCTGTGCGGTGGTACTGCGTACGAGGTTGAGCGGCGCGCTCGTCATTCCGCTGCTGGCCTGCATCATTCTGCTGGGCATCGTCCAGCTGCTATCCGGCGCGGGCGTATTGGGTTTTGGTTAGCCGCCGGCGCGGCTTTGTCGGCCAGTACGCGCTCGGCCCTAGGCGAAACCGAGCTGGCGCCATGCCTCGAAGGCGATCACCGCTACGCTGTTGGATAGATTCAGGCTGCGATTGCCGGCCTGCATGGGCAGATAGATGGATGCTTCCGCGCCCTCGACCAACGCCGGCGGCAGGCCCCGGGTTTCGCAACCGAACAGCAGTGCATCGTCGGGCCGATAGCGAATCTCGTCGTAGCGCGTGCTGCCCCGCTTGGTAGCCGCGAACACGCGGGTTTGCGGATGGGCGGCGCGCCAGGCGTCAAAATCGTCCCACTCGTGGATGACCGCGCGTTCGCGATAGTCCAGCCCGGCCCGGCGCATATGCTTGTCGTCGATGGAAAAACCCAGCGGGTGAATGAGGTGCAGCGTGGCGCCGACGTTCACGCACAGGCGGATGACGTTGCCGGTATTGGGCGGAATTTCGGGTTCGTGCAGAACGATATGCATGCGTGCGTGTTTTTCAGTCGGCTGGTTTCAGGGTGTCGCAGTTCCAGCATTGCTGGAACTGGGCGTCGAGGTATTCGCCGCAGTGTGGGCATTGCCAGGGGCGGCCGTCGTTGAGCGCACCGCGCTCGAAATCCGCGATGAGCGCGCGCGCTGCGTCGTAGTCGTGGGCTTCATCCACCCAGACGCTGGGATACACGTTGGCCGGCAGCTCGCCCATGCCGCCCCATAGGTGCTGGCTGCGCACATGGGCGGCAATCCCGTGGTTGACCAGTACATCCTTGGCGATCTCGGCATTGACCGGGTCAGCGGCCAGATAGACTTCGCGGGCGCTCATGATGCCGTTTGTCGGCCCGTGGCCGCCGGCCGCGCAGGAGCAATTGACTTGCGCCCGGGCTTTGCTAATGTGAGCCGACCGTATTTGATGGGGGTTTGGATCATGAGCGTTTTCTCTGCGCGCCGCGCGCTGATTGTCGTAGTGGCCGCGCTGGGGCTCGGCCTCGCCAATCCGGCTGCCGCCATTGATGATTATGCCGAGCCCGGCACACCGTCTGCAGCTGCCATGGGCGTGGATATGCTGCTGGTGCGCCCGGTCAGCCTCGCCGCGACGGCGGTGGGCACCGGCCTGTTCGTGGTCTCCCTGCCGTTCTCTTTGCTGGGCATGAACACCGGCGACGCCGCGGATCGGCTCGTTGTGGAGCCCGGCAAATACACCTTCGTACGGCCGCTGGGCAACTTCCAGGCAAGTAGCCCCGAGCGTTGATCAGCGGCCCGCTGGCACGCGCGCCGGTACGATTGTAAAAGCCGGCCTCGTTCGAGGCCGGCTTTTTTCATGCTCAAGCGTTGTCCTTGGCGGCGCCGGTTTCCGCCTGCCCCGGCGCAGGGTCCGATAGTCGGGCCCTCGCATGGGCATTGGCCAATGACCTAGTTTGGCGAGAAGTCGTCGAGCAGGCCACCGGGGACGACGGCGATCTCTACGCGGCGGCCATCGGCATCGTCGCTGCGCTCGCCGGCGCGGATTTCGATCTTGCTATCCGATACGCCGTGCGCGGTCAGATAATCCGAAATACGGGCCGCCTGGGCGACCGAGCCCCCGGTGTCGCGGCTGTCGCTGAACGACGGACCGTAGACCACGACCCGCTGTGTCTGGTCGTTGGCCAGCACGCCTGCCAGACGGCGCAGCTGTTGCCGCCCCGTGGCGGTGACCTGCGGACGGCCCTGGTCGAGCTCCACCACGTCCATGAGTGCAACACGGCTGGGCTCGTTGGCGCCGACACTGGGTGAAGGCTGCTGGGTCTTCGGCTGCTGACGCGGTGTCTGGCTTTGAGCCGGCGGCTCGGCCGGCTGTGCAGGCGTGTTGTCGAACCCGCGCGAGGGTGAGGTCTGAAGCTGGGCCGTAGTCAGGTCTCGGCGCTTCGGCGCGGGCTGGGGTGGTGCCGTGCGTTGGCGTTCGGCGACCTGCGGTGTGGCACTGCCGGACGCCCGGCTATCGGGCGGGTTCACGCGATAGCGGATCGTGAAGGCGATGTCATTGACCTGCTTACCGGTCCAGTTGAGCGTGTTTTCGCGTTTTTCCCAGGTGCCGGTGCGATTGGCCTCGTAGGCGAGAATATCGATATTACGCGGCAGCACCCAGGTATAGGAGAACGACGCGAAATCGTCGGGCGCGTTCCATTTGCCCAGATGACCGTCGCTGCGGGTGACGCCATCCCAGCTGTTGAACACGAATACGTTGTTGTCGTTGCGTTCGACTTCGGCATCGAAGGCGCCGGTATTCATGAGCGCAAAACTGCCGCTTTTGAAATGCAGGCGCGTGCCGCCATCGTCGAGCGGGGTCGACTCGTAATCGGCGGGCACGATGAACACGGCATCCTGCGGTGCTTCGTCCGGGCCCAGATAGAGCACCCGTTCAGCCAGATCCGAGCGCAGCGTCTTGTAGCTGGTGAAGTGCAGCCCGTCGGCGCCCATGATGATGATGTCTTCGCGTTCGACTGCGGCCAGGGCCTGCGTTGCGCACACAGCCAGCACCAGTGTCGCGGTCAAGCGACTCCACATCAGCCTATTCATCGTTGTCCCCATCCCCCTCGACATCATCACCGGCCGACGTTTCGAGTGTCGTCGGATCTATGACCCGGACTTTACCCCATCCGAGCTCCCGGATGGCGGTTTCGATCTGCTTGAGATCGCCTACCACCACCCAGGTGAGCCCGTCCGTATCGATCATCGACTGTGCGGCTTTAGCCAGCGCCGGATCGTTCAGATCGCGGATACGGCGGACATAATCCTCATAATAATCGTCCGGGAGATTGAACACGACCGAGTCGGTCAGCGTCGAGGCCAGGGCCGAGGTCGTTTCGTTCTCTCCGGGCAGACTGCGGGTGAGGTTGGCCTGGGCCGCCGAGCGTTCGCTATCGCTCACCGGGCGGGCGTCGCGGATCGCGGTCAGCTCGTTACGCATTTCCTGCATGGCCGGCGCGGTCTTGTCGATCTGTACGGCGGCATAGGCCACGAACGGCTGCTGGGCGCGGGCGTCCATGAGCAGGCTGCGCGCACCGTAGGACCAGTGCTTGTCTTCGCGCAGGTTCAGGTTCAGCCGTGAATTGAACATGCCGCCCAGCACCGCGTTCACCGTTTCCATGGCGACGTCCTGTTCGCTGGATTTGGGGGGCGCGACATTGCCGGCGATCACCGTGGCCTGATTGCTGCCGGGGCGATCGACCAGATAGATATGGGTTTCGTCGGGCGCGGTGATCTCGGGCAGGCGTTTTTCCGGGCGCGGCGCGTCGCTCGTGGCCTGCCAGTCGCCCAGATGCGCTTCGAGCATGGGCTTGAGCTCGTCCATGGTGGTATCGCCGACCACGACCAGCGTGGCGTTGTCCGGGCGCAGCCAGGTGTCGGCAAAGCGCTGGATATCTTCGACCCGCATGTTCTTGACTGCGGCGAGGGTGCCGCTGCCGGTCAGCGGAATGCCGTAGGCGTGATCCTTGCCGTACAGCAGCGGCCCGAGGGTGCGCAGGGCCAGGGTCGTGGGCTTGCGCTTTTCCTGCGCGATGCTCGCCAGACGCTGTTTCTGCAAGCGCTCGAATTCGTTGGCGGGAAACGCGGCGTTGCGGATCACATCGGCATAGATATCGAGCGCATCGTCGATGGTCGTGCTGAGCGTGGACAGGCTCAGCGATGCCGAATCGAGTGAAGTGCTGGTGCCGAGATTGGCGCCCAGCCGGTCGAGATCGGCACTGATGGCCAGCGCGTCGCGGCTGTCCGTGCCCTCGTCGAGCATGGCCATGGCGAGGCTGGCGGTGCCCGGCGCATCGGCGGGATCGGCCGCATAGCCGGCGTCGAAGACCATGCGCATTTCCACGGTCGGCGCATTATGGCGTTCGGCAAGACGAATCTTCAGGCCGTTCGACAGGGTGGCGTGCTGAACGTCGGGCAGATCCAGTGCCGGCGTGTCGCCCACGTCGGGCAGCTGCGAGCGGTCGACGTCTTCGCCGCTGGCCTTGCGCTCGCCGAAGGGTTCGACCGAGAGCACGTACACGCCGTCGGAAAGCCAGCGCGAGGCGGTCATGCGGATATCGTCGGGGCTGGCGTCGCGCAGGATCTGGAGCTCCTGCTGGTAGGCGGCCGGATCGTTTTCGTAGATCTCGCCCTGGGCGAGGATATCGGCCTTGCCGCCCAGGCCGCCCACGCTTTCAATACCGCGCAAAAAGGAGGCGCCGAAGCGTGCACGGGCGCGGTTGACGGCATCTGCCGGCGGACCGTCGTTGATGAATGAACGCAGCTGTGCATCCAGCACGCTCTCGATCTCGTCGAGATCCACGCCGGGGCGTGCCGTGGCGCTGACGATGAATTGCGAGCCGATCTCCTTGTCCCAGACAAATGCCGACACATCGGTGGCAATCTGCTTGTCGTAAACCAGGGTCTTGTATAGCGGGCTGTTCTTGGAGCCGGCCAACAGGTCGGCAGCAATCTGCAGCCGTGTGGTGTCGGGGGCGCCTGTGGGCGGAATATTCCAGACCTTGTACAGCCGTGCCTGCGGCACGCGGTCGTACATCACCTGGCGGTGCTCGCCGCTCATGCGTGCCACCCAGCGCTTCTGGTGCGATACCGGCGGCCCGGGGTTGATGCTGCCGAAGTACTTCTCGACCTTGGCCCGCGCCTGTTCGGGCTCGATATCGCCGGCCAGCACCAGTACGGCGTTCGAGGGCCCGTAGTAGGTCTTGAACCAGGTCTTCACGTCTTCGAGCGAGGCGGCGTTGAGGTCGGCTTCCGAGCCGATCGTGGACCAGGAATAGGGATGGCCGGCCGGGTAGGTGTTGGGCGGGATGGTGTCGAAAACACGGCCATAAGGCTGGTTCTCGCCCTGGCGTTTTTCGTTGAGTACCACGCCGCGCTGTTCCTCGAGCAGGTTCTGGTCGATCGCGCCGAGGAAATGGCCCATGCGGTCCGATTCCATCCATAGCGCCATATCGAGGGCGGCGGTGGGCACGCTGGCGAAATAGTTGGTGCGGTCGGCGTTGGTGGTGCCGTTCATGTCGGTCGCGCCGGCACGCTCGAAGGGCTCGAAATATTCGCCCTGCCAGTGCTCGCTGCCCTGGAACATCAAATGCTCGAAGAGATGGGCAAAGCCCTGCTGGCCCGGGCCTTCGTTTTTCGATCCGACGTGATACCAGATATTGACGGCCACGATCGGGGTCTTGTGGTCGCTGTGCACGATCAGCGTCAGGCCGTTGTCGAGCACATACTTTTTGTAGGCAATATCCACATCGGGGATATCGATGCTGGCGTCTTTCGCGTCTTCGGTATCCGCAGTGGCCGGGGTCTGCGCCTGGGCGGTGTCTGCCGTGGCGGGGTCGCCGGCGTCGTTCGGGCCGGCGTCGCTGTCGGTGTTCGCTGCGGTGCTGGCGGCCGGATCCTGGCTGGCGTTTTGCGGCCCGCCCGCGCCGCTGTCGGCGGTAGCCGTGGTCGCGCCGGCTGGCGTTTCGGCCTGTTGTGGCGACGGGTCGGTCGGCTCGCTCGCCGCCGATGCGGGGGTATCGGAAAAGCTGTTTTCGACCTTGGCCCAGGCGCGTTCGAAGAAGTTACGGTTGTCGCTGGAATCGCCGCTGTTTGCAGTGTCGCAGCCTGTCGCTAGAACGGCGCTCGTCAAAGCCAGGCAAAACAGGATTCGTATCCGCATGAAGAGTCGGTCCTTGTGGAAAAAGGTGCTGCGCGCCTTATCGCGAGCTTATCAGGGTGATCGGGCACAAGCACCCGAACGTGAGGCGCCGTGGATGCGACCCGCCGAGCACGGTTTTGTGCCACGGCCGTACTTTTCATGACCGGAGCTTTACAGCTGTGGGCGGCGCGCTATAGTTGACTGTCGTGGCGGTGACAGGGACACCGCTCACGAATCGATACCTGATTAAATCCAAGGGGGAACAGTAATGAAGAAGTTCATCATCGGTGCCGCGATTCTGGGGTCCAGCATGTCGGCCGGTGCGGTCGCGCCGGGCGGGCCGGGCTGCGGCTGGGGCAACCTGTTGTTCGAAGGGTCGAGCGGTCTGCCGGCGCATCTGTTGGCCACCATCGTGAACGGCACCTCGGGTAATGCCACCTTCGGCATGACCAGCGGCACCAACGGCTGCGACACCAGCGGCACCCTGACCTACAGCGGTCAGAGCCTGCTCGCCATGAACGGCGTGCTCGAGGAAGTGGCCCAGGACATGGCCGTGGGTCATGGCGAAGCGCTGACCGCGCTGACCGTCGCCATGGAAATCGAGCCCGCGGATCGTGCCCATTTCAATACCACCATGCACGATCACTTCGGCCAGATCTTCCCGCGTGAAGACGTCAGCGCCGCCGAAGTCATGCAGCGCATCAATACGGTCATGGCCGGCGACGCGCGCCTGTCGCGCTACGTGTCCTGATCGGCATTGGCTGATGCACGCCCCGTCTCGGTCGAGGCGGGGC
>NZ_APNL01000015.1:0-105874 GCF_040361435.1 Salinisphaera sp. C84B14
ACAACCTACTGAAAGATCACACCTAGGACTCGCGATAGGGCGCACAGACCTCGCCCTGTTCAGGGTAGACGAGCGCTGCGGTGTCGAAACCCATCGCCTGGGCACGGCTCACCCAGGCGTCGCGTTCAACCGAGGGCAGTTCCGGCCGGCGCGCGAGGATCCAGAGATAGTCGCGATTCGGTCCACCCACGATGGCGGTTCGGTAGCCGTCGTCGAGTGCGAGCACGTTATAGCCGGCGTAGAACGGGCCGAAGAAACTGACTTTCAAGCGCGCCCGGTCTTCGCCGTCCACGAAATAGGCTCGGCCGATCGCCTCGTCGGGCTTGCCCTCGTCGAGGTCCACGCCGCGGTTGACGACCCGGACACCGCCGTCGTCGCGGGTGCTGTAAGTCGCCGTCACGCAGTCAAGACCTTCTTCGAAGCCGTGATCCAGGCGCGCGATTTCGTACCAGCGGCCGAGATAGCGATCCAGCGTGAAGGGTTCAACCGCGCTTGTGCCCTTGGGAATGCCCACGCAGCCGGCAAGCAGGCTCGCAGCGACGAGCAGGGTGAGCCAGACAGGGCAATGGCGGTAAGGCATGGTCGGGATACGGGGCAGGCGGGCGATTGCGCGATTCTACCGGCTCTTTTTTCGCCGTGGGCCACCCCGGCGTCCGCCGACGGTATCAGCATCGACGCTTCGATGATGGTCCGTGGCCGGCTGAACGGCGAGGGCCGGATCTGGCGATAGACATGCTCGGCGATCGCCGCGTTCGTGCCGTTTTCCGGTAGGTCAAAACGTCGCTTCCGGCATTTGCGGGCGATTCACACCCGCAATCGCCGTCTGTGTTGCCCGCAGCGGGCATTGTTCCTTACCGATGAAAAACTTAAACAATCGCGCCGACGGCCGATAACCGACGCGTTATACCGGGACGCGCATATGCGCCGTGTATCGCCAGGGATAGCCATGAGCCCAGCCTCGCCCGATTACGGCATGCCGCTGTCGTATCGCCATCGCCGTCATCTGTTGCGCCTGCTATTAACGGTTACGGCGCTGTTCGGTCTGGTTTTCTTTGTCGTGAACCTCAACGCCGGGCGCTATGGCCTGATGGCAGTGGATTTGGCCATTGCTGTGCTGGCGGTGGCCATGCTGCCCGTGGTTCGTACTACCCACCACCTGCGCCGCTGGTGTCTTTGCTATCTGGTATCCATCTACGCGGCTACGCTGTATGCGCTGGCTTTGCCCACCACGTCGGTTACGGTATTCAGTTGGGTGATGGTCATGCCGCTCACCGCCCATCTGCTGCTCGGTCGCCGGCTGGGCGGCCTATCCTCCGGGCTGTATCTGGCGATTGCGGCGGGCCTGTTCCTGTGGCGCTTCGGCGTCGATTCGGTCGTGGAGGCCCCCGGCGCCACGGCGAATATCGCGGCGGTGACGGTTTGGACCTACCTGTTCTCCTACTTCTACGAGGCGAGCCGCGAGTCCGCGGAACGACAGCTCTCGCAGCAGGCGCTCACCGATTCACTGACCGGGCTGCCCAACCGGGCGCAGCTGGAGCAGTCGTTCCGGCGCCTGGCAAACGCAGGTGCATATCCGGTATCCGTATTGATGCTCGACCTGGATCACTTCAAGGGCATAAACGACGACTACGGCCATGCCACGGGCGACGCGGTGCTACGGGAAGTCGGCCGGACGCTAAGCGAACACACGCGCTCGCAAGATGTGGCCTGCCGTCTTGGCGGCGAGGAGTTCTGTGTCCTGCTGGCGCATACCGACAACGGCGCGGCGAGGCAGCTGGCCGAACGTCTGCGTGAGGCGATCGAAGCGCTGCGCTGTCGACACAACGACTGCGTGCTTTATCTCACCGCCAGCATCGGCGTCGCCAGCTCTACCGGCCCGGGCGAACAGCTCGACCCCATGCTGCACATCGCCGACGAAAAGCTTTACCAAGCCAAGTCCAGCGGGCGCAACCGGGTCGTCGGTTAGCGCATGCCCCGCAACGGGGTGGAGGCGCGCCCGAGGAAAGCGAGCGGGCGCGCTACTTGCAGACGGATCGAAGAGGGGGCAGATTCAGGTATCTGAACCTTCGGGGTATCCACATCAAAAATCTCGACCGGCGGACGACGCAACTCATGGAGGAGGCGCTTGCCGCGCTGCCGGACCCTGTTCTTGTGCTCACCGAGAGCGGTCGCTATGCCGCGATCTTTGGCGGACAGGATCGCGATCATTATCACGACGGCTCCTGTCTCGTGGACTTCAGTCTCTACGACGTGTTGCCGCCGGCCCGGGCCGACTGGTTTCTGGCCGAAATCCGGGCGACGCTGGCCGCGGACTGTCTGCGTATCGTCGAATACGAGTTGGCAGCCGCCGACGTGGCCGGCGTTGACCCAAGCGAAGGACCGGCTGCGCCCATTCGCTTCGAAGGGCGGGTGCAGCCGCTACGCTCGCTCGTCAACGGGGAGCGCGCGGTGCTGTGGTTGGCAAGCAATATCACCAGCCGCCACGAGATGGAGCAGCGGCTGCGGCGCTTGAGCGAAACCGACGAACTGACCGGGTTTCCGAACCGTCGTCGCCTGATGGCCGCACTCAACGAAGCCTTGGTCCAATACGAGACGCACGACAGCCGCATAGCGTTACTGCTTCTCGATATCGATCACTTTAAAACGATTAACGACCGCTATGGCCATCCGGTAGGAGACGCGGTGATATGTGCCATATCCAGCGCCTGCGGTGCGCGTATCAAGCGTCGTGATCTGTTCGCCCGACTCGGCGGCGAAGAATTCGCCACGGTTCTATACGACATCACCGCGGTGCAGGCACTTACGGTCGCGGAACGTTTACGCAAGACCGTCGCCGAAGTCTGTTTCGAGGCGAAGCCTGGAGAAACGCCCGGGGTGACGGTAAGCATCGGTGTGAGCGTGGCCGGCCCCAACCGGCGCCGCAGCCACGACCTCCTGAGCCAGGCCGACGCTGCGCTTTATATCGCCAAAACGGGTGGGCGCAATCGCGTGGTTCTGGCAGAAGACTGCCACTAAGCCCGACTCGGCTCGGCACGCAAACGAGCCTAAAATGTTGAATCGCGCGCGGCCAAAACCAAAACCAAAGCCAAAGCCAAAGCCAAAGCGGGGGCAGGGGCAGGGGCAGGGGGAGAAGGCATAGCGTTGGATATGAAATCGCCGGCAGACATTGGCCATACAAGCGGCTCGGATGCGTCAGGGGCGAAATTCAACCGCGAGCTGTACTGCGCCGGCGAGCAGCAACGTCAGTATCACCTTGGCAAGCGGGTTGCTTCGACTTTGCCAGATACAGGCAGCGGCGACGAAGACGCTGACAACGATCACCGTCCAGTAACTCAGCGCCAGCGCGTTTATGGGATCGTTGATCGGAGCAGGCTCTCTGGCAGCGAGCGGTAGCTTGCTCGTGGGCATCGGGGCGTGCTCTCTAGTCGCGCTGCTAATCGACCGTAAAACCAACCGACAGTCTGTTGTGGTCCGATATGTCCGCGTCGGACTCGTGACCCACAACGCCATTTTCGACGACGCGAAGACCGCGGTAATAGATGTGATCCAGCGCCAGATCGCCGCCGATGATGGCTTTCGTGCGGCCCGCGAGGTCTTTGCCGAAGACGGGCTTCAAACCGTGCGCGGCGACCATCCTGTCCACGATGGCCTGGCGGGCGGCGTTGCGGGTGTTCAGATCACCGGCCAGGATGACGGGCCCGTCGTGCGCCGCAATCGCCTGCCCAATGGCGCTGACCTGTTGTGTGTAATCGTTCAGGCTGCGCCACTCGAAGTTGAGCAGGTGGGTATTGACCACCAGCAACGTATCCGCCGAACCGGCCAACCGATAGCGTGTAACTAGCGTGGACTTGGGCGTGATCCCGAATTCTCGATTCTGGCTCAGCAGGGCAGTACGCGAGACCGGCCTTGCCGAGGAAGCGGTCAGTACGCCCGTTGCCTGGTCGCCGCCGCAGCCGAGAAAGCGAGACCGGAAGCTCGGCGCAAACACCCAGCCAAGGTCGGCCGCCGCAAAGGCCGCGCCGAGCGCGTCTTGTGGGTTTTGCTGCGGCTCGCAGGCCTCCTGCAGCAACAGCAGGCTGGTCGTCTCGAACCGCTTTGCCGCCGGGCCCTGCCTGGCGAAGGCGGGCCAGCCTGTCCCCTTGTGCTTCTGAATGTTCCAGCTGATCAGCGCGATGCGCTCAGGCGCCAAGGCCGGTGCAGAAAAGCCGTCGCCGCTGATCACATGCGTGGGCGGCACCGACACGCAGCCGGTGCCGGCCAGGATCAATGTCAGGCCGATCAGGGCCGTTGCCATGCGCACGCGGCTTGGGCTCAATTGGCGGGCACATCAGGGCGCATATCGAAATACGACTTATCGATGAGCGTGTCGTGAACGCCTTCGATATTGAGCTTGAGCCAGGCGTCGTACATGCGCAGCTCGTTGAATTCGGGCAGGCGGATATCGTCCTGCAGCTGCGCCAGCGAACGGCCTGCGAGCATGCCGTCGCGCACGCTGTCGTAGAGCGCGTTCAGATAAGCGAGATAGCGGGCAACGTCTGCCTTGTCGCCGGCGTCGCCATGGCCACCGATGAACAGCTCGAAGTCGGTTGCGAGAATATCCTCGGTGCTGTCGATCATGCCCTGGATATCGTAGCCCTTGAGGTTCTTGTAGGGCATGCGACCAAGCACGATCCAGTCGACGACGTACATCACGTTTGCGGGCTGAAAGTGCATGCTCACCGAGCCGCGGCCGTTGTTGACGCCGTGGTAGCGCAGCGCCACGCGGGCCTCGCCCAGGTACAACGTCATTTCGTTGTCGAAGGTGATATCGGGAATGCGTGTGTCCGCCCGGGTGTGTACCAGGTCGGCGCGGGCCAGCCGATGGGCGACGAAATACACGCCGTCACCATTGAGCGCCTGCCCACCGTAGCTGTGATCGACGTGGTTGTGGCTGTAAATCACGTAGCGCAGAGGCACATCGAAGCGCCGGGCCAGTTCGTCCTTCAGCCAGGCCGCGGCCCGGGGGTTGAGCGGATCGGTGGCGATAATGCCGGCATCGGTCACCATGAAGGCCGAGCGATAGTTGCCGGCCGTGAAGCGATACACGTTGTCCTTCATCCGCTCGATGACGTATTCCGCGGCAAGCCCCTGACACGCGGCGAACAGCAGGCCCAAGAACAGGCTCGCGCGAAACAGGGCGGGCGGTCTCATCGGCAATCGAGGCGGTTGGGTCGACAGGCCGATCTTAACCCGCGCCGTGCTCGCCGCGTCTAGCCGGCACAGATAGCGCGTCGCAATGGGTCGCGGCCTGGCAGCCATGCAAAGCCGAGCCGCTGGGTGGGGCGCAAGTTGTCGCGAACGAAACCGTCGGTGGCCCGGTGATGAAGGGTCTAGCCGACGATGCCCAGACGGGCACGAACCGCCGCGGCGACGCGGTCCATGGCGTCGCCGGTCGCTGCCAGCCAGGCATGCATTTCGATAAAGCCATGAATCACGCCGGGGTAGTGGGCATGATCGACGTCGACGCCGTCGTCGGCCAGGCGCGCGGCATAGAGCACGCCTTCGTCCATGAGCACATCCGCGCCGGCGGTAATGACGAGCGCCGGCGCCGTGTCTTCCAGGGTCGACGCCAGAACCGGGGACACCCGCCAGTCGAGCGGGTCGGTACCGGCATCCGCGCTGCGCTGGCCGAACCAGGCCATGAGCTCGGCGGTAAGCGGCGGCACGTTGGCGTTGCGAACCTTCGATGGATACTGGCCGGCGGCTTGGCGCAGGTCGGTGGCGGGGTAGATCAACACCTGCAGGGCCAGTGGCCAGCCCTGGTCGCGCGCGGCCAGGGCGACCACGGCCGACAGATGGCCGCCCGCGCTGTCGCCGCCCACCGCGAGGCGTTGATCGTCGATATCGAACGCGGCCGCGTTCTCCACCAGATAACCGTAGGCAGCGATCGCATCTTCCGAGGCGGTCGGCAGGCGATGTTCCGGCGCCAGGCGATAATCCACGGCTACAAGCTGGCAGCCGGCGCGCTGGGCCAGTTGCCGACAAATACGGTCGTGCGATTCCAGATCCCCTAGCACCCAGCCGCCGCCGTGAAAGTACACCAGCGTGGGCGCCGCGCCTTCGGCCAGGCCTTGCGGGCGGTACCGCCGTGCCGCCAGGCGAGAGTCGGCGAGCGCGAGCTCATGTTCGAAGACTTCGCCCATCGGCACCGGCTCGCCGCCGCTCGCCGCCAGCGTGTCGATATAGAACTGGCGCGCTTCTGCCAAGCCGAGATCGGTGAACGCGATTTCCGCTTCGCGCATCTTCGCGACCACGCGGGCGACTTCGGGGGTGAGTGCCATGGGGCGTCCTTATCCAGGCGGATGTATACAGCGGGCTTGATAGCACGATTGTTCGAGGTCGTGCACGCCCTGGGTTTTCGATCGCCGTCGGGCGCGGCCCGCACGTGCCGCGGCGCGTGCGCGATGACTACGTACACCTTGATACACCCATATCCAGCCGTTGAACGTCGCGCTCAAGGCCCGCATTGTTGAGAACGTCGAGTCGAGTTAGCGCTCGACATGACGCTTGCGACATCCTTTGCCGCGGAGGCATTGCCATGACCGAAACCGCTGCCGCCGAGCCGTTCGTGCTCGACAATAGCTATGCCCGACTGCCGAGCGAATTTCACGCCCGCGCGATGCCCACCGCCGTAGCGGCGGCGCGACTGATTCGGGTCAATCGGCCCCTCGCGGTGCAGCTTGGCCTCGACGCGCAGGCCCTCGAAAGCCCGGCAGGGCTCGATATTCTGGCCGGCAATCGCGTGCCGAAGGGGGCCGAGCCCCTGGCCATGGCCTATGCCGGGCACCAGTTCGGCAACTTCTCGCCCGTGCTGGGCGACGGCCGCGCGGTATTGTTGGGCGAGATCATCGACCGCAACGGCGCACGGCGTGATATCCAGCTCAAGGGCGCGGGACGCACGCCTTTTTCCAGCCGGGGTGACGGCCGCGCCGCCCTGGGGCCCGTGATCCGTGAATACGTCGTCAGCGAAGGCATGGCTGGCCTGGGTATTCCGACAACCCGTGCACTGGCGATGGTGGCGACCGGCGAACCGGTGCTTCGCATGCGTGCCGAGCCGGGCGGCGTGCTCACCCGCGTTGCCGCCAGCCACGTGCGTGTGGGTACGTTCGAATACTTTTATCGGCAGGGCAATAACGAAGCGGTGCGCGCGCTCGCCGACTACGTCATCGACCGCCACTACCCGCACGTCGCCGATGCCGACAATCCCTATCACGCCTTGTTGGAAGAGGTCGCCGCCCGCACCGCCGACCTGATCGCGCAGTGGTTGCTCGTGGGCTTCATCCACGGCGTGATGAATACCGATAACGTCTCCATCGCCGGCGAAACGATCGATTACGGCCCCTGTGCCTTCATGGACAACTACAAGCCGGCAACGGTGTACAGCTCCATCGACCGCGGCGGTCGTTATGCCTACAACCAGCAGCCCGGTATCGGCCAGTGGAACCTGGCGCGCTTCGCCGAATGCCTGCTGCCGCTGTTGGACGACGACGAAGAGAAAGCCATAGCGCAGGCCCAGGCGGTGCTCGAACGTTATATCGAGCGCTTCGAAAATACGTATCACGACGGTCTGGCCGCCAAAATCGGGCTGCAGGAGCGCCGCGAGGGGGACACCGAGCTGGCCTACGATCTGCTCAAGTGCATGGCCGAGCAGGGCGCAGACTTCACGCTGACCTTCCGGCACTTGGCCGATCTGGGTCAGGCGTCGGACAGCCGCGATGATGGCGTACGCGCGTTATTCGACGACCCGGCCGCGTTCGACGGCTGGGCCGCGCGCTGGCGCCAGCGCCTGGCCGAAGAAACCCGCGACGACGCAGCACGTCGCGTGGCCATGCGCGCCGTCAATCCTGCCTATATTCCGCGCAATCACCGTATACAGCAGGCGATCGACGCCGCCGAGGACGGCGACTATCAGCCGTTGGAGGCACTGCTTGCGGTGGTCGCACGCCCGTTCGAAGACCATCCCGAGCTCGCCGACTACGCACGGCCGCCGGCGCCGGAGGAAGTGGTCCAACGCACCTTCTGCGGCACCTGAGCCGGAACACGACGCGGCCGCCGCCGATCGTTTGGCTCGAGCGAGCGGGTGTGTCGAATAGCCGCGCGGGTTTGACGCCCGGAAAGCGCTTCGCCACTCTCGATCGGCTGGCCCGTGCACGGGGTGCGAGGCCGATCGAATAAACAGACATATAAAAGGATTTGCGATGGATACCGCCGCTCTTTTCTCGCTTGAAGGTCGTTGTGCGCTCGTTACCGGCGGCTCCCGGGGCATTGGCCGCATGATCGCGGAAGGGTTGTTGCGTCAGGGCGCGCGGGTCTATATCAGCGCCCGCAAGGCCGAGGCCTGCGACGAAACCGCGAAGGAACTCTCCGAGATCGGCCCCTGTGCCTCGCTGCCGGCCGACGTGTCCACCATGGACGGTATTCACGGCCTGCTTACCGCCTACGGCGAACACGAGAAAAGCCTGGACATCCTCGTGAACAACGCCGGTGCGGCCTGGGGCGCGGAATTCGATACCTTTCCCGAAAGTGGCTGGGACAAGGCGGTGGATCTCAACATGAAAGCGCCGTTCTTTCTGGCCCAGGCGTTCAAGCCCATGTTGCTCGAAGCCCGCGCGGCCGGCCCGCTCGCGAAGATCATCAATATCGCGTCTATCGACGGACTGTCCCTCAACCCCCAGGAAACCTATTCCTACCACGCCTCGAAGGCTGGCCTGGCGCATTTGACCAAGCGCATGGCCGTACGTCTGGCACCCGAAGGCATCGTGGTCAGCGCCATCGCCCCCGGCGCGTTCGCCTCGAACATGAACAAGGTCGCCCGTGACCACGGCGACGAGATCGCCGACCGTATTCCCTCGCGTCGTATCGGCGAGCCCGAAGACATGGCCGCTGCCGCGATCTATCTCGCCTCGCGCGCCGGGGATTATGTGGTGGGCTCTACGCTGGTGGTCGACGGCGGCGTGAATATCGCACGCTAAGCCACACGGTACGACACGCAGCGACTCCGGCAAGCGCCAGGGTGGATCGAACGCCCAGCCGTATCGATCGCGGTGCGACGCTCGCGTGGTCGGGTGCTTGCTTACCCTCGAGCCGAAAAGGTCACGCTGTCTGCTGCCGCATCCAGGGCGTGCGATACATTTGGCCGGCTTTGCGGCGTCCACGGCAGCTGCGTTCGCGTACCGTTATCCGGATGCGCAAATAAACCGCGGTCCGTGCGGCCCGCCAGGCGCCTGCGCCCGCTATGCTGGCAAAAGACCGCACCGGCACGACCGGGGCGGGGCGTCAGCCATCGCGAACGCGCACGTCTGCAGGGATTTGCCGGCGTGATCGCTTGCGTATCACGATTGAACGCCCGGTTCGCCGGCGGCGTTCGACTTACTTCTATGGCATTCGAAGGATTGCAAGATTATGTCTAGCCCTGAACACAAGCAGAAAATCTGGAACCTGATCAAAGACATTCAGGTCGGGATGCTGGTCACACTGGATGAAGACGTGCCCCGTGCCCGCCCCATGCACCTGGTGCAGGACGACTACGACGGCACCATCTGGTTCTACACCCGCCGGAGTTCGGAAAAGGTGCTCGAAGCCAAGGGTGACAGCGAAGTCTGCCTGACGTTCTCCGACCAGGAGGAGGGCGTGTATGTATCGATGTCCGGCACCGCGCGTATCACCGACGACCAGGACAAGATCGACCGCTACTGGAACCCGGGCGTCGCAGCCTGGCTGCCGGAAAAGGAAGATCCGGACGTCGTCATGCTCGAAATCGATATCCAGATGGGCGAGCACTGGGCGGCCAAGGAAAGCAAGGTCTTCCAGCTTTATGAAATGGCCAAGGCCAATATCAAGAGCGACAAGACCCCGGATATCGGCGAGAACGAAAAGTTCGGCGGCTGATCAGCCTGACCGATGAAGTAAAAAAACGCCCGGTTCGCCGGGCGTTTTTTTTGAGACGCCGGCTGAGTCTGATGCCGGCAGACCAAACACCCCGTGGGCTTCGTAACTCCGACATGCGACGCGTTAGGGATAGCTGTGGAGACGGATGAGAAAAGGCGTTGACGGGTTGAAGCTCCGACTCTTGCGATACCGCATTGAGCTTGGAGCCCGAACTGGATCGCCGCTTGTAGTCATGATCGTCGTCCAGCATGGCGCGCGACTTCGTACACCACGGCGCTGGTGAGGCACAGCGAAAACGTACACCGGCGGTAACCTGGCGCAGCGTGCCCGATGTCGGTGTATCGCTAATCTACCCAGCGGTATCAAGGGTTACCACATGCCGATCCGGCGTGCACGTCGGGAAGGGCGAATCCGTAATTCGTGTGTGCTGCGTATCTGCTCTCAAACAGTGCGCATCCATTGAGCACACGTATCGCACGAATCCTTCAGCGCGCGTAAATAGCGTAGAACGCGGTGGCTAAGTAGGGGCGTCTTTCGCAGGCGCACTGCCGGCCCGAGAGTCCGGTGACCGCGTCCGATCTATGTGGGCCGACATCAATCCCGCTGGCAACGAATCGCTACATCAGCTCCGCATTCGGATGCGTGCCATCGCGGCCACCGGTTGTCATGAGCAATAGGCTACAGCGAGGTAATTGGAATTTCTATTGCCGGGGCGTGGCTGATTTTGGGGCGCGCCGACTTCGCTTCAAAAACGCAGCGTAACGGCCGATATACGCGATACAAGCAGGCCCTGTTGGAAACCGGGTCGGTCAGGAATTGCGAACAGGGGGCCTCGCTTTCGTGATAAGAGAACTCGAAGAAAACCGCCGGATGGCGAATAGCGCGCTGGATTCCACACACCGCGCCGCGCGCTCGTTCTGGCGATTGATGCTCGGCACGTCGTTTGTCGGCATCGTGTGCCATTTATCGTTCGTCGTTCTGTTCTACTTGAACGGCGTGACCGCACTGGCACTGGTGAACGTCGGTAGCGTGACGCTTTACGCAACGTCCGCATTTCTTCTCAGCCGAGGCCTTGCCCCGTGGATTGCGTTCTTTTTCGTGATATTCGAAGTGCTCGCCCACGCAGTGCTGGCGTCGTACTGGGTCGGCTGGGAAACCGGTTTCTATTTCTACGCGATTCTCGCCATTCCGGTACTGATCGTTGCCGATTTCCAACGTCTTCCGAGCAAAATTCTGTCCGTGATCGGTGCCACCGTTCTGGTTGTCGGCCTGGATATTCTGGTTCGTAGCCGGGCGCCGGTTCACGTACTGCCCAATCACGTGGTGGACGGACTGCACTATTTCAATCTATCTGCTGCGTTGTCGATTCTCATTTTTATGGTCGCCAACTATTTCTGGTTGATCAAACGAGCAGAAAGCGAACTGCACCTGCTTGCGACCACCGATTCGCTGACACACCTGCTCAACCGCCGCAGCATGGTCGACGCCTGGCGATTCGAAAAGGAGCGCCAGGAGAGTACCGGCGCATCCCTGTCGCTGATTCTCTGCGATATCGATCATTTCAAGCAGATCAACGATACACACGGGCACGACGTGGGCGACCGCGTGCTGCAAGCCGTGAGTGAAACGCTCGCATCCAATCTGCGCGAAACAGATCATCTCGCCCGCTGGGGCGGGGAAGAGTTCATCATCATGCTCGTCGGTGCGCCCCTCGATACCGCGGTACGTATTGCCGAGGACCTGCGCGCGGCGGTCGTGGAAACGGCGATCGAAACCGACGCAGTCGAAGGCAACAAAACATTATCCGTAACCGCCACCTTCGGCGTCAGCGCCATGCTGCCCGACCTCTCCGAGTCCCTCGAAGCGGCCGTAGCCCGGGCGGACGCCGCTCTGTACAACGGCAAACGTTCGGGGCGCAACTGCGTATGCCGCCACGACTACGAGGGCCTGCGGGACATGGTCAAGGACGCGTTTGCGTAGATGGCGTGATATACCACCACGCGCGATGACGACGACCGCGTCCGGATGAGGCCTTGGGTCTCTAAGGATGCACGGCAAACGACAACGGATCGTCGTCGGGACCTGTACAACGCTCCATATTCGCAGAGGATCGATGTACCGAGATGCCTCGCGATCGCACAACCTGAGCAATCATCGGGCGAGGCTACTGCGCACCACGGGGATAACGCGCCGGCGTGGTTGCTGTTTAGTGGTTGAAGGCATGTGCGCAGTTCGAAACCTCGAAAGAACCGAGCGGTCGATTCGCCCAAGTCAGCGCCTTGAACCCGCTTTTTAAACGCGCACTGCGCGGGGTTTTCGTGGCACCGTATCCGCCCGGTGCAGAAGGCGACGCGGGCTGACTGTGTCTGGAACGTCCGCGCTCGCAGCAATGCTTTAGGCGCCAATAAGCGGCTTGTTACGTTGACGTGCAGGGCTATTGGGCAGGCTAAATGAACGCGGCCAACCCCGCCTCGCGGGGTAATGCGACTTGTCTAATTGCTGGCCGTGTCGTGTTTCAGAACGCCGTGCTGTCGCGGCGGAATCGCGAACTGACCGCCACCATTTTTGAATTAGGTATACAGGCCCTGGCCCGCGCGGACCATAAGATTCGGGAGCGATACGTACGCAACCCAAGGTATATTCGTGCCGCCGTTGCACCGTGCGGCCATGCCCGGGTGTTCGTCAGCTCGAAGACGAAGGCACCGCCACGTCATATTCTGACCTTCAAGCAACCGTGGGCGATATGCCCGGCTGGGCGAAGGCAATCTACCGGCTGTAAGTCATCCGCCAGCGACCCGGCACCAGCCGAGTGTATGGCAATGGGTGACGCGTGCCGGGCGCAGCTTCGGCGCAACAAAACGGCCGCGGATTGCGCCGCGGCCGTTTCGCTTGGGGCCGATGACGAGGCCCACCCAGTGACATGAGCGAACGGATTAGTCGTCGAGTTCGATTTCGTCGGCGACGAAGACACTGCCGTTGAAGCGGCCCGAGATCTCGATACGAACGCCTTCCTTCGCCATCGCGAAGAAATCCGATTCGGTGAGATTATCGAATGACGCCGCCGTGGCGTCGATGGTCACACCGGAAACCACGAGCGCCTGCAGGCCGCCATCGAAGCGATCGATAAAGCCTTCGATTTCATCGCTCTTCTGATCGTCCTCACGTTCGATACGGCTTGCGAACAACGTGCCGTCGTCATTACGCGCAGCCAGTTCCACCCGGTCGCCGGGCTGAATATCCGCCAGGCTGAAGGTTCGACGGTCGTCGCGCTCGTCGAGCAGGCGGGTGCGATCCTCCACACGGACCGTCACGCCGAAGAGTTCGATCGCGTTTTTGGCAACGGAACTGACACGGCCGGCGAATTCGATGTCTTCGCGACGATCGTCGTCTTCAACATTACTGTCGTCGTCCCGATCACCGAAATCCTCATCAAAGGAAATCTCCTTGGCAAGCAGAATGCCGTTATCGTCAACGATGCCTTCGACCTCGACTACTGCGCCGACTCCGAGATTGACCACGCCGCCATCGTCGAACTTGGTATTGCCGTCAAAGCGGATCGTCACGCCCCGCAGCACAAAGCCGTTCGTACCGGCCAACTCGCTGATCTGGCCGAACAATTCCACTTCGGCGCCGTCATCGAAGAAATCCTTGTCATACGATTCGTCCTCGACCTTGTCGGCCAGAAGCACATCGTTCGCATCAAGGCGGCCCTCGACTTTTACGAGCAATCGGTTGGCAAGGCCGCCGTCGCGATCGATCTCAAGCTCGGCGTTGCCGTAGTCGATCGTCAGACCGCCCACGGTGAACCGCCGGAGCTGGGTATCGAGATTGCGGATATCACCTGTCACGGTGACGGCATCCGCGTCGCTCTCGTTGTCGAGGTCTACATAGCTTGCGACCGTGAAACCGGCGCCCGTGCGCTCGCCACTGATCTCGACCACATCGCCGATTGCGAGCGTGTCCAACGCGTTATCGTCGTCGAACACGGTGGCGCCGACGACCTTCACCGATTGGCCGGCGACCTCGAAGCGGTTGTTGTCGATCGCCAGAGCAGTGATGGGGCCCTTGAGCGAGGCCTCGTAGCGCACGCTTTGGGCCACGAGCAGGCCGTTCCTGCGGCGTGCCTGGACCTCCACGATCTGACCGACGTGCAGACGCGCCTCGACGTCGCTCTCGTCACCGAACAGGATCGCCGCATCTTCGGTCGAGAAACGCCGGCCGTTGACCACCACACTCCCGAAGCCGGTCACCGGCCCGCGGGCGAACACACTGTCGCTGGTCGAGCCGGTGGTGGTGCTCGTGGAGCTGCCGTCGTCGTCACCGCCGCTGCTACCACCGCCACAACCGGCCAGGCCCAAAGCAATCGCACAGGCCGCAGCCAGCGTCGTACGGGAGGCCCAGCGCGCGGCACGCGATGCGTCCGGATGGGTTAGGTCGATTCGAACCATTATAATTCTCCAAAACAATCGATTAAACGAAAGGGCACCGGCCTTTCCGGAACGCGACACGCAGGCGAGCGAACCTCGGATCAGCACATTCGTTGCATGGTCAAGCGATTGTTCTGCCGACGATTAAGGCGATCGCTTGCACGCAACTTAATCGACTATCGGCGGTACCCGGCGGGCCTTGAATCGAGCGTTTCAGTAGCGTTGCGTGTAAGTTTTGAAGCCAATAATGTGTCGTGTTCGCGATGCGCGGTCTGAGTCCAAATGTCCCGCAACGCGTGCGGTAATAGTCGACGCCTAGCACGGTTGGCGCAAAGGGCCGTGCTAAGGCCCATGGGGGTATGGCGTGGCCATCACGCCCACGCGTGGATAGCGGCTCGGACGGCGCGATGTCGCAGACGGAAACCGCGAAAAGGCAAAGGACAGTGGCCGTTCTGCCTCAGGCGGGCGATGTGGCGGGTCGAATTAGCGGAAGTAGGGCTGGAGCAGGTAGTGCGTTTGCGGTGGTAGTTAAACTCGCCAGCCAGCATCGACAACAGAACACCTAGATTCGGCTCGCGCGAGATCTGGCGTATAGCGAAGCCGCACTGGCGAGTTGCGTATACTGTCCCGTGATCCCTATCGTACTGCTGGGCCTGGCCAGCCACATCACGTTCGAGTATCACCCGCTCTCGTGGTTCGGCCTGGGCCCGCAAGGCCAAGCGGTATTACCCGAGGCCCGACGCCTGCCGGCCGATCGCACCACATGCATCTACGGTATCGACGACCCGGAGGCGATATGCCAAGAACTTCAAGCCGCAGGTCTGAACGTCATCGCATTGCCGGGTGGGCACCACTTCAATCATGAATACGAGCGACTTGCGGACCGCTTGCAGCAGCGCATCGCTGCGAACGAACAGCCTAACGGTGGTTAAGGATTTGCCGGAGTCGGGCGTTGGGGTAGACGGCGCTCGCTATGATTCTTTGGCCTGAGCGTCGGGCGATATTGGATCATGGCTGCAGGGCTGTAGTAAGAACGCTTGCCGAGCGGAAAAGTCAAGATACAAATACTGTCCCCGGATCGACCGGATCGACCGGATCGACCTGGATCCCCCGTTGTCCCCGCTAATCGTTCCCAAACCTATCTATAATCTCTCGCAAAAAGCTGAATCTTCGTATAGCGAGCGTTACAGAAAGATCGATTTATTCGAGTAATGAGATCAAGAATTTGATCCTCAATTACTAGGTAATCATTTTTCGGGTGAGAAGTGATCGTGATTCCGAGAGGTCGTAACGCTTTTTTCAAACGGGTTTGATGGTCAATGAGATCGAGCCTGAGGCGCTCGTCTTTACGTTCGCCATTAGTCTTTTCTATTTCAGCATTGATTTGTCCTAGCGCATCGACGTATCGCTGCGATAATGTCTTGCGGCCGTTACCGGCGTCGGAGAACGCGAGATCGTACCAAACGAAAAGATCGAAAGAGTGTGGAGAAAGCCTTTCCTTAATAGCAATCTCTCGTTCGACCTGCGAAAGGAAAAGATTCATGTGCGAAATCGAGTTGCTCTGGGTAGAAGACTCAACGCTTTGCAAGTAATTTAAAAGTGCGATGAGGACGCCGCCAATGGTAACGAGGAGCGTCAAAAATTCCCCAAGAACTTCTAGGACTATGAAGCTACCAGAAAAGAGGTTAAAGAAGTTCGTTACACAGGCACTGTCGAAACACATCGACGTATTATTTACCGGGGCAGAAAACAGCGTAATGCCGAAAACGACTGTAAAAATTAGAAAACCTATACCGCATAGGAAGCCCATTAGCGCTAATAAGCAATGGAACGATTTAAGAGGCGAGAGCGCGGAAACGAGCCCTACTAGGTTTTTAATCGAGTTCAGCATTTGGTGGCCTGATAGCCCTCAAACGCGCGCGCAATATAGCGGCGGTACGGCCGAAAGAACGTTTCAATATATTCAAGTCTTGATAAGTTTTATAAAAGCTGCGGCGATAGTAGTTTAGCTCTTTGTTGCGCTTATAGTAATTCTCAAGCCAAGCGATACGCTTCGAAAGCCTCCGCATCTCCCCAGGATGCGGAAGTGGCTTTATACGATTTAACCTAAGCACTAGATTTTTATGCTTCGGTTGTCCAACCCTCTTTAACTTATTAACGCGGCCCAGGGTGCGGTTATATTCATGTCTGTAATTTTTCGTGGTTCGGTAGTTAGGGATTTCCGCTAGAAGTTCTAAGCCCTTTACGGCGGATCGTATTCTTGAAAGTTCTTCGGCTGAAAGTCGTGGTTGTTCGAACCCGACTCGCAAACCGTGCACCATTATTGGTGCGGTAGAAATAGTTTGTGTTTCCGTCTTAGCCGCATTAAGACTGAGATCAGCCGAGATAACCATATCGGTAATTATCTTCTGTTCCCAGAAAAAGTTATGATCAGCGACTTTTGTCGAAACAGTTATGTCGTCGACATAGCGCGTGTATCTTATATTTTTGCGTTCTAGACGACGAACTACGTCGCCTTCGTATCTATAAAGAATTAGCGAAGCGATATAGCTAGAAGTTATCGCCCCTTGAACGAGCCTGTCACCGCGGCAGAACGTTCGAGCGAGAATGCGCGCGCTAAAAGGCTCAATCCGGAAGAATCCTTTTAGTAACTCTTCAACCTGATACAGCGTGATATTGTCAAAAAAGTTTTCGAGGTCCAACGTGAGTACGCTTCCGGCGTTAGCGTGTTGGGCGGCGCAGGTAACGTAGTCCTTAGCGAGCATATCTTTTTCATAAGGCGCGGGATTGGGGATCGACCCGAATAAATAATGCGGCCAAGAGATGATGTTTCGCTTTTTTAGAACTCGAGTTTTAAATTTTGTTTGTATTTTTCGCAGAGCTGGGTGGGGATCGTAAACAATGCGGTCAGCACCAGACTTTTTGGGAATAACTTTGCGTCGGTACTGCTGATCGATAGGCAAACGAAGCGCTTCCAAAAAGTCTGCGGTCGTTAGCCCAAGAAGCTCTTTAAGCTTCGCAAAACTTTTTACGCGAAAAGTTTTTTTTAGCTGGGGCTCGTATCCCATCGTTCCCCCCAAACGATAGAAGTGTAGGCCTAGGTCCTCCACGAAGGTCAGGAGATATAACCTCGCTTACACCTAAAACTACTGTAGGCATCGGTTATATCTGCCTCTAGGCCTACCCCTTGGTCGCCTCCTCTAGGTAGGAGGGGCGGGATGCTACCGCCGTGCAGACTCAAAGCTCACAAATGTGAGCACCTAATCAAAAATTAGGCGGAAATACAGTAGTGTTTGTAACTTAGGCTGCCGCGAATGAGCGGTTCGCTCATGACGGTTTGATCCTGCACTATCGTGAATCAAAGTTCAAGCGGTTTTTCGAAGATATAGCAAGTAACAGGATTAATTGATGTCGGGGTTTGTAAAGTGTATCGCGTCCTCGCTAACCGCATCATGGGCTTTCCGAAAACAAATACGTCCGGCGAGCCCCGAGTCCCGCCGGATCCGCCCGGGGTTAGGTCTTGCATTGTGCGTCAAGCGGCTCTGACAATCCGGAAGTTCGGGCGACCTGTCTTCCAACGAAATGTTCTACACCTCCATGCTCTGCGAAAGCTTCCGAACGCGCGCCGATCCCGTATAAAACAACTCGCGAGTCGGATTCGGCACGTCGTAACTTGGCAGCACGAGCGTGACAGAATCGAACTCCCACTCTGCCGCTTGTGGATCGTCGTCGCGTAAACGGTGTCGTGCGCGGGTAATGCGCTAGGCAAGAATGCTCGCAGGCCGTTGTCCCCCTCAAACCGGACCCTAAGTTGCCCGACCGCGTTTTTGAGCGCAATACCTACGTCGCCGTTGGAGAGCCCGGTCTTATAGTCATTTCGTTTAATCATGACGAGCCGGCTGTGCTGAAACGCCGTATTCCGATAGATATAACGGCGCCGGGCCTGAGCGAACCGAACATTTGCTCATTCGCGCCGCTGTGGTTAAGTGCACACAGCCGGTTCGATCAAGCCAGTGGACGTAATGTGGCACGTGCGATGTTCTGCGAAAGCGGCCTGGTAAGGCGGACCGGGCTTATTGCGGCGGACGGGGGTGTGGATATCGCGCGACGGTTGCGTTTCGTCCGCACCGGCTGTGGATTCGATGGGCGCGCTGCAGCACGGCGTCAAGCAACATATGCGGGACGGTGAGCGCGGCCAGGCCGATGAAATCTAGTTAGGGTCAGGTCTTGCATCGTGCGCCGCCGCAATGACATTGGCCTCTGTAAGCGCGCTAAGTACAGCATCAGGCCGCCGGTCAAGCACATTGAGCAAAACCCGAGCGGGGCCGTGCGGCTGCCTACCCCCACGCTCCCAATCCCGCAATGTCTCGAGACTGATACCGAACGAAGCAGCGAACTCGTGCTGGGTCATGCCAACCTTATCGCGTACGGCCTTAACGTCTGTAGCCGACATTTCATGAACGACGACCTCGTTCGGCTTATTCGCTTGATGCGCGATCGCCTGTTCGAGGCCGGCCTTGATACTTTCAAACGCGTCACTCATGTCTAGACTCCTGCTGCCTTGGTGAGCAGTGCGACAAGCTGAGCAAGTGCGTTGCGTTCAGCTTGAGAGATATTGGTCTTTTCGTTCTTGCCGAAAATCGTGAGCAGATAAAGGGTATGCGTTCGTCGTGAAAGTAGTAGACGACACGAACGCCACCGCTTTTGCCGGATCCGTCTCGAGCCCATCGAAGCTTTCGTATGCCGCCGGTGCCTCGCATGAGGTCGCCGGCTTTTGTATGTTCTGCCAGATACGCGATCAGCGCTTGGTAGTCAGCATCGCCGATCAACTTGCGAATCTTGCGCGCGAACTCCGGCGTCTCGGCTACGGTCTGCATACGAGGTGGTACGCCAATGGATTACTTTTCGCCAGGTTGGGCGATGCGCTCTGCTAACCCAGATACTCTCAAGACGCGACGGGTAACGGTTTGCTCAAGCGCGTTTCGCTGCGAGTAAATCGACAACTGCTCCCGTCCCCTCGTCAACCCCGTATAAAACAACTCCCGCGTCAAAACCGGCACGTCGTAATCCGGCAACACGAGCGTCACGGAATCAAACTCCGAACCCTGGCTCTTGTGGATCGTCATCGCATACACGGAATCGTGTGCGGGCAGCGCGCTTGGCAAAAACCCACGCAGGCCGTTATCCCCCTCGAACCAGACTCTAAGTTGCCCATCTTGGTTTTGAAGCGTAATTCCCACATCGCCGTTATAGAGCCCGGTCTTGTAGTCGTTTCGTCTAACCATGACGGGGCGGCCGTGGTACCAGGGCTCGATTGGATTGAAGTCGAAGCGGCGGGCCAGGCGTTCGGTGATGCCGGCGTTGAGGGTTTCGCTCCCGGCGGGGCCCTGGCGGACCGCGGTTAGAACGGATTGTTTGCCGAGTTGCGCCAGGGCGAGTGTTGGGTCGGTGGCCTCGCAAAGCGTGGCGTAATCGTCGGCCAGATCGTTCATGAGTTGGCTGATGGCGCGGGCATCTGACCGGTCGTGATAGGCGAGGTCGTCGTGGCCTGCGTTGAGCAGCGCTTGTGTAGCCTCGACGTCGCCGGCGTTCACGGCGGCGGCGAGTTGGCCAATGGTGCTATCGGCGTTGAAGCGGCGGCTGGTTTGTAGCGTGACGACGTGGTCGGCGAGTGCGTGGTTCGCGGCTTGCATGGGCTGGGCGAGCAGGTGGCCGGCGGCGGTTTGCTGGTCTTGAGTGAAGCGGTTCACCCCGGCGTTGGCACAGATTTCCGCGAGTACGGAGCCGGATTCGACGGAGGCGAGCTGGTAGCGGTCGCCGAGCAGAATCAGGCGGGCGTCGTCGCGTATCGCGTCCGCGAGCTTGGCCATCATCGGTAGATCAACCATCGAGGCTTCGTCGACGATGACCACCTCATACGGCAACGGGTTGTCGGCATTGAAGCGGGCGCGGGTGGTGGCGCCGGTCAGGCCGAGCAGGCGGTGCAGCGTACGGGCGGTTTGCGGTACGTGTTCTTCCACGCGCTGTTTGTGGAAGGTTGCGTCTGCGCCCATGTCGTCGAGGCCGTTGCGTACGGATTCGAGCATGCGCGCGGCAGCCTTGCCGGTGGGCGCGGCCAGGGCGATCAGCGGCGGTGTCTGTTCCTCGCGAAGCGCGGCTTCGATGAGTACGCGCAACAGGCGCACGATGGTGTAGGTCTTGCCCGTGCCGGGGCCGCCGGAGATCACGGTGAAGTGGTGGCGCAGGGCGGCGAAGGCGGCCACGGCCTGCCAGTTGGTAGCGTTCGGATTGGCGGCGTCGGCTGCGAACAGGCCGTTGCCGGGTTTGAGCGTGTCGACGTTCACGGGGTTCGGCTCGGCGGCCATGAGCGCGATCAGACGTTCGGCCAGCCTGGTTTCGTAGGCGTGATAGCGCTGGAGATAGAGGCGGCCGTTTTCCAGTACGAGCGGGCGGGTAGGCGTGTCTTCGCCCGTTTCCCCGTCGATTACGGTCACCAGATCGCTGGCGGTGAGCGCCTCTGGCAGGCCGGCTTGATTGGCGGCGCTCATCAACGCCGTCGGGATCTGATCCAGCGCGAGGCAGGTATGGCCTTGGGCAACGGCCCAACTCGCCAGCGCGAACGCCCGGGCTACGGGCCGGTCGGCGCCGTGGCGGCGGGCCCAGTCGGCCAGGGCCAGGTCGAGATCCGAAAGGTTTGCTTCTTCGGCGGCTTCGGGCCTTGCGGACTCTGGCGCGTCGGCTGGCTTTGCCGGCTTGGCCGGTTCAGCTGGGGCCGGCTCGTCAGCGAACAGGTCGCCTGTACGGGAATCGTTCATCGGCGGCCTCGATCGCTTTTGCATGGATGCGTCGTGGGTAAGGCGGGTCGCCCGAATGGGGTAATTCGAGGGCGCGCTTCGAGCTGCAAAGCGATTGCGATGCGGACGTGCGGCGTTGCGGGATCAACTGTGCGGGTAAATTTGTACTCTGGGTTTCGCACTGCTGTGCGAGGTACTTCTCTTTGCTTGTCCAAAGAGAAGTACCCAAGAGAAAGGACACCCTGTCTTGCGCCGATGCTACGCATCGGTTCCCTCCCATCACGAATCGCGAGCGGGACGGCCGGAAACTCGCTGACGCTCAGACACCCGGCCGTCTTTTTCCGCTCGCGCTCCGCGCTGCTCGGCGCTGCGCCCAAGGGGCCCGAATACAGACAAGCTCGCGGGCGCTCGCTCAAGGTCACGGCTTTTGTAGGTCCGATTAGCCAAGGGCGTAATCCGACAAGAACGTAACCAACTGCCCCGATTCCGGCGTGTAGTCGTAGCGACTCGACGCTATGGGCTAGGCGCCTGTATTGGGTCACGTATGGAGCGAACGAGAAGCACAGGGCCGAAGGGCGCTCGGCGCACTGCGCCGATGTGGCCAGCCTGTTTGAGGATCGCCAAAGCGATCCGAGTTCTGGCCACACCCTTCGGCCCGCGCATCGCAGTGGTTCGGCGCGCAGCGCGGACGCGTAACCCGGGTGTCTTTTCCTTTGCCTACTTTCGTTTGGACAAGCAAACGAAAGTCGGTCGCGCTGCAGCGCGAAACCAAAGGTCCGATTAACTCGTGAGAACCGACAGGCGGTCGATTTACGTGTAGACGAGGCGCGGCTCTCTCCGGTTTGAGCGAGGAGCGCGTCGTCGGCATGTCGGCTTACGGCCTTTGGTCTAAGCCGACCTACGTGGGCTGCGTACGGTTGCGATCTCATGCCGGCAGACCTTCACCCGTCAATTCGGCGTCGAACAGCGCATCCAGCGATTCGATCAGCTCGACCGGCGGCGTGTCGGTAAACACGCCGGCGTCGGTATCACCATCCATGGCCCGCACGAAAAGATACTGCACCCCGCCCAGATGTCGGGCCGGGTCGTAGGTGTCGCCAAGCGCCTGGCGTAGATGGCGGTGCAGGGCGACGGTGTAGATCAGGTATTGCAGGTCGTAGTGGGCCCGGCCGATGGCGCGTTCGAGGCCGGCGGCGTTGTAGGCGGCCGGCGTGTCGCCGAGGCGGTTGGTCTTGTAGTCGAGCACGTAATAGGCGCCGTCGTTTTCGACCACCAGATCGATGAAGCCCTGCATCAGCCCGTAGAGCGTTTGCTGCGGGGCGCCGCCGAGCGCGGCGGGCAGGTAGCCGGCCTCGCGCAGCAGCTCGACCAGCGCGCCGAGGCGGTTGCCGCGCAGGCGCAGCATGAACTCCATTTCGGCGAGCGTCTGGCGCGGGTTCAGTTCGGCCAACGGGCCGAGCTCCGGCAGCGGGGTATGCACGGTACGCGCGATGAGCGCGGCGGTGTCGTCGATACGCGGGTCGCGTTCTTCCTCGCCGATGAGGCCGTATTGGCGCAGCGTCTTGAGCAGAAAGTCGCGCTGGTCCTCGTCGAGAGGCGCGCCGGGCGCGGGC
Source organism: Salinisphaera sp. C84B14 (assembly GCF_040361435.1). Taxonomy (NCBI): domain Bacteria; kingdom Pseudomonadati; phylum Pseudomonadota; class Gammaproteobacteria; order Salinisphaerales; family Salinisphaeraceae; genus Salinisphaera; species Salinisphaera sp. C84B14. Next base: position 22,762 of record NZ_APNL01000015.1, read on the forward strand.
CAGTTGCTGCGCTGCGTATTGCCTACCCATTCTTCGAGCACGTCGTGCACCGCCGAGCCGAAGCGCACGCCGGACAGCCGTTCGTCCAGTTTGGGCAGGGTGCCTTCGGGGTCTGCTTCGAGCGCCTCGACCGCGGCGCTGGCCAGTTCGTCCTCGGCGCCGGCTTCGGGCAGTTCGGCGGGGCGGTTGTCTGCCGGGGCATGGGCCAGCCGAGAGAAGCTGTAGGTAGACCAGCGCAGGCGCGGCGTGGGCAGGTCGCTGCGGGCGTCGGCGAGCGTATCGGCAGCCGCCGGGGCCCCGCGTTCGACGTCCGGGGCGGCGCGTTCCGCGTCCACCGTTTCAAGCGTTATGGGCAGGTCGGCGGCGAGCTGTTCCAGGGCGGCATCGGCGCTTTGTTCGCCGCGGGCGAGCAGGCTGGCCAGGGCGCTGCCGCGGGTCGTGGGCGCATCACGCCAGCCCACCACCAGGGCCTGTTCCGCACGGGTCAGGGCGACGTAGAGCAGGCGCAACGCTTCCGAACGGGCTTCCAGCACGGCCTGTTCGCGGTGGGCGTCGTCGTCGCCCACGAGGTCGATCAGCGCATGGCCGTTGTCGTCGTGAAAGATCAGCGGCGGCTTGTCCGGCGCGCCGGCCGTGCCCAGCCACAGCGCGAACGGCATGAACACGATCGGGTACTGCAGCCCCTTGGCCGCGTGCACGGTGGTAATGCGTACCAGATCGGCGTCGGATTCCAGCCGTAGCTGGCTGTCGTCGTCCACCGCGCTCGCCGTGCCCTCGACAGCGGCTGCGATGCGTTCGTCCAGCCAACGCACGACGCTGGCCATGCCGAAGCATTCGGCCTCGGCGTTGGCGAGCAGTTCGCCCAGCTGCAGGTAATTGCTCATGCGCCGTTCGCCGTCGGTGAGCGCCAGCAGGGCCGGCGCACAGTCCACGAACAGCCGCTCCAGCGCGGTGAGCACACCGCGGCTGGCCCAGGCTTCGTGCAGCACATGAAAGCGTTCGATGGCCTGTTGCATGGCGTGGTCGTCGTCGGCCAGCGCGATGAGATCGGCCAGGCGCTTGCCGATGAGCGCAGTGGGCTGGGCGGCGCGTACGGCCATGGCATCGTCCGGCGCGGCCATGGCCCGCAGCACCAGACGCAGGTCGTCGGCTTCTTCGCTGGCGAATACCGAATCGCGGTGCTGGCAGACGGCCATGATGCCCTTGGCGGCGAGCGCGGCCTGGATGGACGTAGCCTCGCCATGGTTGTTGACGAGCACGGCGATATCGCGCGGCGCGATGGCTTGTTCCTTTCCGGTGGCGTATTGCCAGCGCGTGCTGCCGTCGAGCAGGCCAGCGACGGCGGTCACGGTGTGGTCGATGAGCAGCGGCCGGTCTTCGCCTTTGGTGCCTTTGCCGCCGCTCAGCTGCCAGACGGTGAGCGCCGAGAGTTCCTGGCCGTTGCCGTCGACGATGCGTTTGTCGTTCGCCGCGCGCCCGGCGTCGACGTGCGGAAAATCGATGTCTTCCACCAGAAACGGCGCATCTTCCGGCACGCAATACAGGGCTTCGATGGCATCGAGGACCTGCTGGGTAGAGCGGAAGTTTGTCGTGAGCGTATAGCGGGCCTCGTCGGCGGCGCGGGCCGCGGCGAGGTAGGCATAGATATCGCCGCCGCGAAAGCCGTAGATGGCCTGCTTGGGGTCGCCGATGAGCAGCAGCGCGCCGCGTTCGCGCGGTGTGTGGAGATAGATACGCGACAAGCTGGCGTACTGGAGCGGGTCGGTATCCTGGAATTCGTCCACCAGCGCATAGGGCCAGCGTGCATGCAGGGCGTCGGCGAGCGTGGCGCCGGTGCCGGGCGTGTGCAGCGCCGCGTGCAGGGCCGCGATGAGGTCGTCGAAGCTGTACTGGCGGCGTTCGATCTTGCGTTGCGCCGCGCGGTCCCGCACGGCACGGGCGGCGGCTTCGATGGCCACCAGCCGGGCCAGCGGCTGCAGCTCGGCCAGAACGGGCAGCACGGCGAGTTCGGCCAGCGGTTCGGCAAACGCCTGATGTTTGGCGGCCTTCTTGAACTGCGGCGCGGGCGTAGCCAGTGCTCGCAGCCATTCCGGCAGCGCCGGCACCGAGCCCGCGGCAATGGCGTCTTGAATACGCTGATCCAGCGCCGCGAGTTCGGCGTCGATATCGTCGATAGTCGCCAGGCTTTTATAAAGCGTGCCGCTTTTGAGCAGGGCGTCGGCTTCGAGCGCCTCGGTGAGCGTTTTCGATAGCGTCTCGGCGCTGCCGGGCCACAGGCGGGCGAGTTCGGCGCCGAGTGTGGCCAGGCGGTCGTGGTCGATACCGGCCAGGCGCACGTGCGGGCGGGCGAGCAGCGGGGCCAGCGCAGCGTAGAGTGCGTCCGGCGAGGGCCACAGGGCGAGCGTGTCGCCGGCGTTGGCATGGCTGCCGAAGACGTGTTCGCGCCAGTAGTCGGCGGCCGCTTCGCGGTAGATCGACGGGTCGTCGATGGGCTCGCCGCGATCGAAGGCCAGGGCGGATTCGAAGGCGTTTTCGCTGGCCGCGCGCTGGGCAAAGCCGTGGATGGTGACGATGGTGGCCTCGTCCACGCGCGCGGCGGCGTCCGCCAGCCGCCGGGCAAGCGCGGCAGGCGCTTCGTCGCTGTGGTCGAGAATGCGGCGGGTGAAGTCGTGTTCGGCGTTGCCGGCAACGGCATGTTCCGGCGCGTGGGCGATACGGGCGGCATCGGCCAGGCGGGCACGGATGCGTTCGCGCAGCTCCTGGGTCGCCGCACGGGTGAAGGTCATCACCAGGATCTCGCGCACGCTGGCGCGTTCCTCCACAATCAGGCGCAGATAGAGCCCGGCCAGGCTGAAGGTCTTGCCGGTGCCGGCGCTGGCTTCGATCAGGCGCAGGCCGTTCAGCGGCAGGGTGGCGGCATCGAAAGGCTGGCGGGTGCTCATGCGGTTGTATTCATGGCCGGGCAACGACGGGGGCGACACGGGGCGCACGGCAACCCAAAGCATTGCCGTGCGACAGGCGCCGAGCGTATCGCGTTGTAGGCTAGCGTCTCGGCTACGGGCTGGCGAGTGCTTACCCGTCGCTGCTCTGTGCACGCGCGCGTTCGATGGTATCCCGCGCGGCGCGAATCGTGGCGTCGTTCGGCCGGTCGCGGGTTTCGCTTTCAGCCTGATCGACCCGGCACAGGCGGGCGACGTAGGGAAAGTGGTCCGAGCCGAAATCGTTGCCACGAGTCAGCTCGACGGCGTCGAAGCCGGCCTCGTAGAACACATGATCGAGCGGCCAGCGCATCCACCAGGATTGGGCGTCGTAGGTCGGCAAAAACCCGTAGCCCTGGCGCGGATCGACCAGCCGCCCGATTTCGCGCATGTGGGTGACGGCCCGTTCCCAGGGGGTGGCGTTCAGGTCGCCGGCGACCACGCCGGGGCGGTCGCTGTCGTGCAGCAACAGCCCGGCCTTGAGCAGCACCGCGTCGCGCCCGAGCGCGGACTGCGACGGATGCGGCGGGCGCGGATGAATGCCCAGAAAATCGACGCGTTCGCCCGTGCGCAGTTCGACTTCGGTGACGATCTGCGGGGTGTCCTGTCCGGCCAGATAGCGGATCTCGCTCGAATGCAGGGGCAGGCGCGAATACAGCGCGATGCCGAAATACGAGCCGGTGGTCCGGTGGATGGTGTGCGGCATGCTCTGTTCGAGCGGGGCGAGGGCGTCCAGCCACGAGTCGTTGACTTCGAGCACCACGAATACGTCGGGCTGGTAGCGGCGAACCTGTTCGATCAGGCGCCCGTCCGGGTCGTTGCGCAGGCGCACGTTGGCAACCATCACCGTCAGCCGCCGGTCGGGCGTGCAGGCATTGTCGGTCAGCGCACCGTGCAGCGGTGTATAGGGCAACAGCACTGCCGCGTGGTAGATCAGCGTTGCCAGCATGACGGCAATGAGCGCCATGCTTGCGCGCCGGTAGCAGCGCAGAAAACAGGCCGCGCCTGCGATCAGTACGCCCAGGGCCGCCGCACTTTGCAGGCGCGGAAAGTCGGTGATGCGAATCCACCAGATATCGCTGGGAATCAGCGACAGCAGGTTGGCCAGCGCCAGGGCAAGCCCGGCGGTGGCGATCATCAGAAACGCCAGCATTCGACAATATTTCACGCCCGCGGCCGCTCTCTTGGTTGCGATGGCGCGGCACGGTAACGCGTCGGGCGACCCAGGGGAATGCGCGGCATTACCCAATGGCGCAGGGGGCGTGGTTTGACTCGTGGCGGCGGGCGATTGTGCGTTGGCAATCGGTCAGGCACTCGGCTCGACGGTGGACAGCGCCGCCTTCATGGGCCCGCTGATGGTCTCGATGGCCTGGATGAACGGACTCTGTTCGGCGCTTTCGCCCAGCGGTGCATCGTCGTCGCCCAGCAGGCGCAGGAAATACGGGTCGCGCATGAGGTGGTGCGGGAAGTAGGCATCCGGCTTGAAGCGATAGCTGACGTTGTCGAATGCCTTGTTCTGATCGGGGTCGTATTCGTCGTCCAGGTCAGGGTGATAAGGCAGCGGTCGGCGTTGCCCGGCCCGGTATACCGCGATCAGCTCGGCGAGTGCGGCGGTGGCGGACTGCGCATCGATACGGCCGGCATAGTGGGCGACCTCGAGGGTCTTTTTCTTCGCCGCGAAGCCGGCCATCTCGAGCGCGACGTCGTGGCCTGCGGCGACCACGGCGAGATAGTCGATCCAGTAACGCAGACGAAAACGCGTCTTGAGCTTGCCGGTTCGCAGGCGTCGCAGCGCCTGCGGCCAGAGCTGCGGCACCCGCCCGGTCACACGTACGCCATCGATGCCCAGATCGATATCCACGGTGGTGGGCGCGCCCTCGGTCTTCCAAGCTTGCCAGATAGGCAGAAGCGTATTGACGGCCTGGGCCTGGTCGGCGTAATCGAGGTTGGCCAGCGGCGGTGGTGGCAGGGTGCCACGGGCGCGTTCGAGGGCGGTGGGTTCGAGATCGATGGCATCCAGCGCGCCGGCATCGGCGCTGTCGAAAAGCCGCTGGCGCAGCGCGGCGGCGGCAAGCGGATCGAGCGCGATCGGCTCGGCGTCGTCGAGGCGGTGGTCGTCGATATCCAGATCGAGCTTCACCCGTTCGCGAAAGAATGCGCGCGGCGGATGGTCGAAAAAGCGTTTCAGGCTTTCCAGATCGATCGTTTCCAGCGCCTCGGCTGGCGGAGCTTCGCTGCCGTCGAGCAGCGGCGTACGTGTCGCCCGCGGGCTGATCGCGGCACGGGTCGCGTCGCCCCAGTCGCCGGCGAAGGTGAAAACGCGCGTATCCGGCTCGTCGGCGTTGAAATAGCGTGGCGAGAACGGCTGCATGGGCTGTTCATGTACGAGCCGCGCTCTAAAGGCCTTGGCGCTGTAGTCGCGAAAATAGGTGCGATGCACGAATTCCAGCGTCTCGCCCACGATTGGGGAGGGCGGCAGGCTTTCGCCGCTGTGCATGTCCTGGCCGAGATAGCTGATATAGAAGCTGTCGCCTGCGGCAGTGAGCGCCTGCAGGAACAGCAGCCGGTCGTCGTCGCGAATATTACGGTCGCCCAGGCGCGGGGCGTCGAACATCACGTTGAAGGCACGGGCAGTGTCCTGACGCGGGAACGCGTCGTCGTTCATGCCCAGCACGCAGACCATGCGAAACGGCACGGCGCGTAGCGGCACCATGCCGCAGAAGGTGATACCGCCGGCCAGAAAGGGCTGGCGTTCGGCCGCGGATTCGAGCGTGGCGCGCAGCATGTCGCGTACCGCGGGCCAGGAAATACGGCGGTCGTCGGCGAGCGGGCGCGCGCGGGTGCAGCTTTCCGCGGTTTCGAAACGCGCGAACACGCCGCGCAGGCCGTCCACGGCGCGTTGTTCGTCGGGCGCGTCGGCGGCCGGCAGGATCAGCGCATCCAGCATAGCGTTGAGCCGGGTCTGCCATTGGGCGGGGGTGGCGGACTGTGCCAATGCATCGGCCGTATCTGCCAGGGTGCGTTCGAAGCGCCAGAGTTTGCCCAGGGCAGCCGTCATGCCGCCTTCCAGGTCGGCCCATGGGGCAACGCCGGCGGTAAGCGTTTCGTCGTCGGACTGGGCGACGCCCAGTAGCAGCCGGTCGAGCCCGAAGCGCCAGCTGTTCTGTTCGAAGGCACCTGCGCCGAGTGCGTCGCGGTGGCGTGCATCGCGGCCCCAGCGAATGCCGGCTGCGCCCACCCAGTCGGTGATCGCATCCAGCTCACCGGCAGACAGGCCGAAGCGGCGCATGACCGCCGGCACGGCAAGCAGGTCGAGCAGGGTGCTGGCCTGCCAGCGCGACAGCGGCAGATCGAGCAGTGCGGACACGCAGGTCACGATAGGATGCGCGGCCGAACGGGCACGATCGGCCAGCCCGAACGGCAGATAGCGATCGGCCGGGGCGCCGCCAAACACGGCCTGGATGGCCGGCGCGTAGGCGGCAACGTCCGGCAGCATGACGATGATGTCGCGCGGGGCCAGCCGGTCCCCGGGTTCGATCTCGCCGGCGGCCACGCGCTTGTCGTCGGCCGCGAGGCGATCGAGCAGCTGGTCCTGCAGCACCTGGATTTCGCGCAGCGGGCTGTGGCAGGCATGGACCTCGAAGGAGGTGTCGTCGTCGGCGATGCCTTGCATGGCGTGGCTACAGTCAAGACGCACGATATCGGCCTGAACGCGATGCAGGAGGCTGTCGTCGTCGGGCACGTCATAGGCCATCAGATCGCCCAGTTCCGGCTCGATCATGCCCGCGAACTCGTCGGAATAGAGCACGCGCACGGTATCCCGTGCCATCCGGCCCAGGGCCGACAGCAGTGGGTGGCCGGCTTCAACGAGTGCCTCGCGGGGCAGCAGGGCGTCGTCGTCTTCGGCCTGCATGCCGGGCAGCTCCAGCGGCAGGCGCCCGGCGGGGATATCGCCCCAATACGCTTCGCTGGGGTTGGGCAGCAGGAAATACACGTCGATATGTTCGGCCAGCGCATACAGCAGGCGCAGGTGATCCGGCGCGAGTGCCACCAGCCCGAAGCAGTAGAGCGGGTTCGGGCAGTGCTCCATCACCCGCTGCTGAAGAGCGCGATCGGTGCCCAGCCGCTGGATGAAATCGGTTAGAACGCGTGCCCGGTGCCGGCCGCCGAGCCGATCCTCGCGGGTCAGCCAGCGCCAGACCTGGGCCTGCCAGCGGCCAGGATTGGTAGCCGGCGTGTCGCCCGCTTCCCAACGGGCGAGCATGTCGGCGCGATAGACCAGGTATTGGTCGAACACGTCGGCCAGCTGTCGGGCCAGCTGATAGCGGCGTACCTCGTCCACCGGCGCGCCCAGATAATCGGCCACCGCCGGAATGTCGGCGGCCATGCTCGGCAGCGCCACATAGAGATGCCAGGGCAGCCGATCGGCTTCGAAATGATCGCCCGCGTCGGCGTCGTCGATCACCGCATGCAGCAGGGCCCAGATGAACTCGCCGGGCAGGCGGCCATCGATATTCGCTGCGATTCCTTCGCTGTGGGCCAGCTGTATGCGCAGCCAGCGGCCGATACCGGCGTTGGGTGCAAGCACCGTGTCGCGTGACAGCGGCGGGGCCGGGCGATGCCGTCGCAGCGCGCCGAACAGTTCGGCCAGCCGTGACAGGTCGTTGTGGTGATAGAGATAGAACATTCCGCCGCAGGCCCTGGCGCGCACAAAGGGCAGAGTCTAGGCGCTCCTGCGCGCGCGCCCAACAGGGCGTTTGGCTAACGGCATTGCCTACGGGTTGGAATAGCTCAGCGCGGGTCCGCTCATGTGGCACGGCTCGTTTGGGCCCTGCGGCGGCACGGTAACGAAAAACGACGCGGCATCACCTGCTTCGTACCCACTTTTTATGGGTTTGTATGGCCTGGCTGACGTGCAGGCTTTTGCGCATGCTGCAATGCACATCGGCGCCTGTATATAGCATTCGATGAAAGTCGAGTGCGCTGTTGCTTTGTCTTGCCTTCGGTCTGTTAAGCGTTAATAAACATACGTTTAGGGTAGCGTTGGGGCAATGGGAAAAGATGCCTTTCAAGTTGCGTCCATAAAAATGAAATACTCGTTCATGAACGGCTTGCACGGTAAAAAAAAATACTATAAACAGACACTCGTGACTTATGACTCACGAGTCACCCAGGGGGAGTATTCAATATCGAGCAAGTTGGCCATGAGCCTGCCGGTCACCGAGACGGCCCGGGCTTGTGCGACCACAGGGTGCAACCGATGAAGACAGGGCGGGCCAGGAGCGCGGACCGGTCGATCGATACCCATGCCAGTGTGCGAGTACTCGAGAACACCAGCCATGCGTTCCCGTAGTAATGAAAAGGGGAGAAATAACAAATGATCCGCGATATCAATAAAGCAATCGAGGCGAAGCAGCCGGGCCGTCGGGGACATCTCACCCGCGTGATCGGACTTTCCGCACTGGCCGCTCTGGGCTTTGCGGGTACCGCCAACGCCACGATGAAGACGGATGTGGGCGTGGATTATCGCGCCACCGGTTTTTACGTCGAATCGGACTCTTTCGATTCGCCCGCGAACGAGGCCGCAACCGATAGCGATAACGGCTTCGCGAATTACCTGCGTGTAAAGGCCGATTTCAAGCACGAAGAAACCGGCGTATCGGTGCATACCCGAGTCGAATTGGCCGGCGACCGCTGGAGCGGCGATGCGCGCAACTACGACACGACCTCTGGCAATGCCTTCAATGGCGATAACAACGGCGATAACGTTCGTCTCGACCTGGGCTTCGTGCAGATTCCGTTCAAGTTCGGCCTGCTGCGCGTGGGCCGTCAGGAAGCCAACTGGAACAACTGTTTGCTGGTTTGCGACGACCGTCGCGACCGTGCACTGTTCCTGACCAAGCTGGGTAACGTCAACGCCTTCATCGGCTATGACCGTCGCCAGGACAACACGACCTTCAATAACGAAGACAACGGCAACCAGATCTTTCCGGGCTTCGTGGCGCCGCTGGGTGAATCCGGCTGGTCGCTCGGCTTCCTCTATGTACATTGGTTGAACAACTACAACGGCGACCTGATCGGGCCGACCGGCGCGCCTCGTAACGCGTACGTTCTGTCCAACACCAACATCTATTCTCCGTACATGCAGGGCAGTCTCGGGCCGCTCGATATCTCCTTCGGTGGTAACTGGCTGGAAGGCGGCAACGTCAATGCGAACCAGACCCCGGAAGGTGGTGACTACTTCAACGACGACGCATATTCCGGCTACTTCCGTGTCGGCGCCGACGTAGGCATGTTCGAGCTCAAGGCGCAGTATGTGGCCACGCGTGACGGCGGCCTGATCTCGACGGGCTTCGATACCTACTCCAGCCTCATCAACTCCAGTCCGGAATCGACGGCGAACCCGACCAGCCTTTATCAGATGGGGCGTTTCCTGGGCCGCGAAGGCTTCGACGAGTCGCTCTACATCGCCAGTATCGGCATGAACGTCACCGAGAAGTTCGCCTTGCGCGGCGCGGTGGGCTTCCTCGATATCGAGGTGCCGGATTCGGCCGCGGTCGCGGGCGAAACCAGCGATACCAGCACGGTCTACGATCTGCAGGCCAGCTATCAGCTCAATGAAGCGGTACGCACCTGGGCGACGCTGGGCATGCTCAAGGAGAACGACGTCGGTATTCTGCGCGGCAACAGCCTCGTCGGGGCCACCCCCAATCAGGGCAGTTTCGCCGATGATCGTGTGATCGCCGGCAGCGTGAACCTTGGCGTACAGTTCTAAGGCGCCGTAAGCTGTCAGGGGTCTTCGCCGGGTGGCGAAGACCCCTTCTTTTTATCTGGAGTTGCTGTGTTGTCGAATCGTTTCAAACGCTTTCAATCGATGGTGCTGGCGGCGACCGCCGTGACGGCAGTGGCGGGTTGTGCCTCCGGGCCGGCCAATCCGGCGGGCGGCAACGGCGATGCGCCGCTGGCGGATTCGGAGGCCGCTTTCGGCTACGAGCAGACCGATTGGGGCAAACCGTTCTGGGATAAATGGCTGGACAGCGCCCGGGAAGAGGGGCGTGCCGAGGCGGTACGCTCGGGGCAGGCGCCGGCAACGGCCGTGGCAACGACGTCGGCGGCAACGTCGGTGGACTCGACCGGCCTCAAGCCCAAACTCGGCCTGTACATCGCCAAGGATGCGCGTGAATCGATGACATCCTATCGATTGATCTCTGCGCTCGAGCGTAATGCTGCGCGGCATGGTCTGACTCTGATCAAGCCGAACGAACTCGATGAAGCCGTGGGCGGCTCCGATGCCTGCGGCTCGGAAAGTCCGCTCGATTGCCCGCGGCTGCTGGCGATTTTTCCGGGCATTCGCGGCCTGCTGGTCGTCGATCAGCGTGGCAGCGGCGACACGGTCACGCTCGAATCGCGCATGATGGATCCGGATTTCGATATTCGCTACGAGCCCCTATCCACGCGTGTACAGGTTTCAGACGGCACCAACTCGGATGTTGATATCTGGAGCGACCGTATTCTGGATACCGCAGCCGATCGTATCGGCGTAGCCCCCTGGTTCACGCATACCTTCGCGCTCAAGGGCGAGGATATGTACATCAACGCCGGCAGCGCCGCCGGCCTGAAAATTGGCGACGAACTCGCGATTCATAGCGAGGGTTCGCTGGTGCGTTCGCCCAGTGGTCAGGTCATTGCCTGGGAGCCGGGGCCGGAGGTGGGCCGCGTGCGCGTCAAGGAATTCGTCGGCGAGAACATTGCGCTTGCCGAACAGGTATCGGGCGAGATGCCCAAGCCCAAGGATCGACTCACCTACGTTGATTGAGTGTTTCCTGCCTTGAGCAAAACGCCGGCCTCGCGCCGGCGTTTTTGTTTCGGGCCGGCCACGGGCCGGTCGAAGTACGACTGGATGTCGTCAATGCGCAGGCGCCTTGCATAAAAAAGCGCCGGAAGGCTTTCGCTTTCCGGCGCCTTGAATCCTCCGATCCCGTTTCGGGTGGGTGGACTAGTTCTCGTTGTTGTTGTGTTCGGTCACTTCCTGGTCGAGCTCTTGTGCCGTGGCGCTTGCGCCGCCGTGTTCGTGCTGCGAAGCAGGCAGTTCGTCGTTGACCTGGCTATCGGCCGCGCTGTTGCGATTCAGCGAGCCGCCGCTGCGATTGAAGTCTCGTACTTCGTTCGCGAGTTCGTCGGCGCGCGGGTGCTCGGTCGGGGTGCCCGCCGGGTGCTGGCTGTGATCCTGGGCTGCGTTGTCGCTGTTCAGCGAGCCGCCGCTACGATTGAACCCGCGAACCTCATTTGCCAGTTCGTCGGCGCGTTCGTGATCCGCCGGCATAGGCTGGGTCGGATTCCCGTCAGCGTCGATATGGGCGGTCGGCGTGCCCGCCCGGGCCGCACTTTCTTCTTTCAACGAACCGCGGTTCTGATTGAATTTTTTGATGTCCTGCGACAATTCCTGTGCACGCGACGTTTCGTTGTTCATGTCCTGTTGTGCATGGGCAACGCCAAAGCTGCCCGCCGCGCCGGCGAGAGCGAACCCGCAGAGCAGTGCGTAACGTGTTTTTCCCGGTCTGTGCATTTGCTTTCTCCTGGATGGTCGGCGGGTTCTAGGGCCGCCTTTATTATGCTTCACGCTCGTGTACGGCGGTTTTCTGTACTGTGCCGTCAAATTCGAAATAAGCGCGTACTCGATTATACCCATATCGGCCACAAAAAAAGCCGGAAGCAATAGACTTGCTTCCGGCTTTCTTGCTGGCAGATGCCCGCCTTGCGGGCATAGGCCCGGGTTAGAAGCTCAGCGCGTTCAGGTTGCCGCCGGTTTCGTTGTAGCGGGTCAGATCGGCGGCCAGCGCCTCGGTCTGCGGGTAGCTATGCGGCGTGGCATCGGCCGGCATGCTGGTTTCCGGCACCAACCCCTGGCTCGCCTGGGCGTTGTAGTTTTCGATCGCATCGCTCAGCTGCATCGCGGTCTGCGATACCTGTGCCGGCTCGTAGTCCTGCGGCAACTGCTGGCCGACAACCCGGTCCTGAGTGTGCTGACGGTTGAACGCATCCAGATCCGCGGCGAGTTGGTCAGCCATCGGATGCGTTTCGACGCTGGCGGTTTCCTGCGGCTGCGCATTGCGCGCGTTCATGTCTTCGATTGCTTCCGACTGGGCAAAGCCGAGCGAAGAGAATCCGACCAGACCTGCGATCAGGGCCGCGGAAAGGGTGGTTTTAGCGATAGCGGTGTTCATGGTGCGTTCCTCGTTAAAGACATTGTCGCGCTGATTAGCGCGGGGTTAAACCAAAGTCGTATTGCTATTCAGCGATGGGCTAATCGTAGGGTTCGATAGCTGTATATTCAAGGAATGCGGTGCAACATTTTTCCGAGACGCGATTAACCCCCTAATTAATAGCGGAAAATATTTTCTATAAATATGCGTGGTACATGAATAAAGCGAGACTAAAACGGCTTTTGCGCGTTTTCGGGCAGGTGAACCGCCGTGCTGCGTTGCCTCTGGCGACAGTCGCCAGCGTTTTTGTGCGGATGCTCAAACGCCGCAAACACCGCGGTAAGTCGGGGCTTGGTGTAATCCCGCGGCGACGACGCCAGATCGTCATCGTTCTTATGCGCGGTATCCGGAACGGGCCGCGAAGCAGTACGGTATGGCTACAACGGTTTGAGCGTTCGTGTTGGCTATGCGTAGCGCCTATAGACGCTACGTCGCTTAGCGGGTCGCGGTGTTAAGTCGCGCGGCTGGGGGCCACTGCAATGCCGTTACGAATGAAATCCATGACGGAATCGAGCTCGGCCTCGTTGAGGCCGTCGTTTTCCCATAGGCCGTAGCGCAGCCCGAGGAAATGCGCGGTGCCCATGAGTATCCATACCCACACATCCAGATCGCCATCGCGGATCTCGTATTTCTCGACCGATTTCTCGAGCGCGCTGATATAGCCGCGGGCGAAGTCCATGTAGTAGTCCTTGTAGATCTGTTCATCCACGAACAGAGACTCCTGAACTACCCGATACAGGTTGGGGCGTTCGGCGACCAGGCGAATGAAGGCCGCCATGCCTTCCCTCTCGGCATCCAGCCGCGACATGCCTGTCGGTATCGCGTGCGTGAGCATGCGCCGCAATTCCCGCCCCATATGCCGTACCAGTTCGGCCAGCACATCTTCCTTGTTCTTGAAGTAGATATAGAAGGTGCCCTGGGCAACGCCGGCACTGCGGGTAATATCGCTTATCGAAGCGCGAAAAAAGCCGGTGTTGCCGAAGGCGTCTTCGGCGGCGGTCAGCAACTTTTGTCGCGTTGCTTCGCCACGCGCGGTCGTTGGCTTGAACGATGGCTTTTGCTTAGCAGCCACGACGATACGGTTGGTGGGTCATAAGCCGCTCATGCTAGCTGCGCCGTAAAACTCTAGTCAACGCCGTCAAGACTCTGAACACCCGTCGAGCGCAATAGTAATTATGATTACGGTCTAATAGGCGCTTGGTCCAGGATGTATAAAGCGAAGCCGGGCAGCAGTTCGGCATAGCGCGGTCGAGATATGCGGCGTCTTGCGGTAGTCTAGCGCCGCACGACAATCGCGCGCCCCGGTAGCTCAGTAGGATAGAGCAGCCGCCTCCTAAGCGGCAGGTCGCAGGTTCGACTCCTGCTCGGGGCACCATTGCTAAACCCGGCACCCGCCGGGTTTAGCAATGGTCTTTCCAAGATGTGTCGAACCTGCGACAGACAAACAATGATGGTTCGACGGCTTCGCGCAGCGAAGCCGAATCGTCGCGCCAGCGACGAGCCCGTAGGGTGAGCGGCGCCGGCCGCGAATACTCCTGCTCGGGGCACCATTTCAGTAACCGGCCGAAGTGCCGGTTGGTGAAATGGTTTTTGAACGAAGGTCGAACCTGCGACAGACAAACAATGATGGTTCGACGGCTTCGCGCAGCGATGCCGAATCCTCGCGCAGCGACGACCCCGTAGGGTGAGCGGCGCGAGCCGCTGATGCATGCGTTTTGCGATAGCCCCAACGAAAACGCGCGCCCTGTTGAATGAGGAATCGCCGTGCCTGTAGATCAAACGCTGGTGGACGCAGCCAAGGCCCAGGCGAGGGCCCGTTTCCCCTCGGGCGAAGGCGGTGCGGCGGCAGTTTACCTCTGCGACGGCTCCATTCTGACAAGCGTGGGGTTCGATTCGCCTAACGAGGCAGCAAACCTTTGCTACGAGACCGGTGCCTATTGCGAGGCCTATCGTCAGGGCAAGACCGTGGTCGCCTCGGTTTGCGTGATTCGTGAGCATGAAAACGCGCCATTCGTTGTAGTCGCGCCCTGCGGCATATGCCGGGAGCGACTGGCTATCTGGCGGGAATCCGTAGCGGTTGCGGTGCCCGTCACCGATAACCCGTCACAGTGGCGATCGGTATCCTTCCAAGATCTACAGCCCTGGTACTGGGCGGCGGCTTTCTCGTCCACGTCCCACACCTGTTAGCAGACCGGGTGGCGGTCGTCGGCTAGCGCCCGGCGTATGCCGTTTCAAAAGGACGAACCCGGCTCGCGCAGAAAGGCCACTTCGGCCGGGGTGCTTTCCCGCCCCAGCACGGCATTGCGATGCGGATAGCGCCCGAAGCGTTCGATGATGGCGTAGTGCTCACGCTCGGCCTTGAGATGCCCCGTGAGACCGAGCGACTGGTACAGGGACATGGCCACTTCATGATCGCCCAGCGCTTCGCTATGCATGAACGGCATATAAACGAAGGCGCGTTGCTGGCGTGTAAGCGACCGGTCGTCGCCTGCAGCGATTGTCTCGCGTGCGAGTTCGAGCGCGGCCCGGTCGCCTGCGAAGGCCTGCGGTGTATCGCGATGGATATTGCGGGAGAACTGATCGAGCACCAGAATTTCGGCCAGTCGTCCGGTCGGGCGCGTGCGCCAATGGTCCAGCCGGCCACGGGTCGCGGCCGCGAGTGTGGCCCCGAAACGCTCGCCGATGATGCGATCCAGCTTGGCCGATTTTCGAAACCACTCGCGCGGTGCGAGTTCGTCGAACCAGAACGCGACGACCTCGTCAGGGCTGGCAATACCCGTCGGCTGGGCGTCGCGGGGTGTGTCTGCTGGGTTCGTCATCGCTCTTCATTATCCATGAAACCCGGTTGGCTTCGCTCAAGTCGTCTGATATCCACGCGCCAGGTTGAACTGCGTACATCATCAGGCCGTCGCTGGCTCGATGCGCGATGCGGTACCTATGCGGGGAGTGCGCTAGCCCGTGCCTTTCGACGGGCTGTGGTAGTCGCGGGACGGGATTTCCACACGTACGCTGCTGGCGTCGTCGAGCGAGCGTTTCACCTTGAAGCCCAGACTGCGCGCGAGTTGCAGCATGGGTCGGTTCTGGGCAAGCACGTCGCCATAGACGATTTCGGTACCGCGAGCGCTGGCCTGGCGTAGCAGGCAGTCGAGCAGGTGTCGGCCCAGGCCCACGCCGGTGTGGTCGCGGTGCACGAGAATGGCGAATTCGGCTTCCACGTTGTCGGGGTCTGCAATCAGCGTACCCATGCCGGCCAGCGCATCGGGCCGGTCGTAGGGGCTGACCACCAGCGACACTTCGCGGTCGTAGTCCACCTGGGTGATACGCGCGGCCATGTCGTGCGAAAAGTGGCGGATAAAGTTGAAAAAGCGCAGGCGAATCTCTTCCGGACTGAGGCTTTCGAGCAGGTCCAGCACCAGCGGTTCGTCCGACGGCCGGATCGCGCGCACGATATAGCGGGTATCGCCGCGTAGCGACACGATATGCCGCATACGCGCCGGGTAGGGCGACATCGCCAGGCGGTCGCGCTCGGCGATCGGTTTGTCGGTAATTTCGATCAGGCTGTCGGCCGGCGCCTGCAGGCGCCCGCGCGGTCCGGCTGCCACCCGGATATCCAGGCCTGCGAGCTGCGGCAGATCGACCACCATCTTGCCCAGGCGCACCAGAGCCTGGGCCAGCGCCTCGAACGCGGCCCGAGTGCCGCGCAGACGACCGGCACTCGCGCCTTCGAGCATGCGACGCGCCAGCAACGCATCCAGCGGCGCGAAGCCATAGGCCGGGTCGATGCCGAGGGCTTCATCGCGCACGCTCATCACCATGCCGAATTCGGCATGCCGATACACCCGCACACGTACCCGCACGGCGGTTTCCGCCGGTGTTTCGCCGGCGATGCCGTAGGCGCTGAGCAGGTGGCTGGCTTCGTCGCTGGACAGCCATTCCACGCCGCCGCTGGCCAGCATGGTCAAACGCTCGCGCAGGCTGTCGACGTCGGCGGTGACCGTCGGGTCCGGCGGCGGCGTAGCGGTGAGCAGCTCGCGGGTGAACTGGTAGCGGGCACGGTATCGCACCGCCCGTACCGCGTCGTCCGCCGAGGCAAAGGTGGCCAGGCGTGCCTGTGCACTGGCGGCACGCGCGGCCAGTGCCGTGTGCAGACCCAGCCATACGGTCATGAGCCGGTGCGAGAATTCGGCTTCGGCAATGGCCTTGACCATCGGCTCGTGGGGTTGGCCCGCGATCGGGCTGTGCACGAACAGCACGGCGTCGACGTTGTCGTCGCGACAGATATGCGCCAGCGCGCTGAGCGTGTCCTTGAGGTCCGAGCGGCCGATATCGATGGCCACGCCCAGATCGGCTGCCTGCGGCGCCTTCGTGGTCAGGGTTTCGCGGCTTTCGCTGGACAGCCGTGCAGGCTCGATGGCGTGCCGGAACATGGCATCGGTCCCCAGCGCGCAGGCACCGGCACCGTTGCCAACGACCACCACGCGATGGCTGCCCACCGTGGGCAGCAGCTCCATTGCTGCGAGCCCGTCGAACAGCCCGCCCAGGTTCTCGCATTCGACCAGGCCGGCGCGGGCGAACGCGGCTGAGCGCACCGGATCGGGCCCGAGCGGGCCGTCGTCGACCGCACGTCGGGTCTGCAATACCAGCACCGGCTTGACCCTTGCTGCCGCGCGCGCCGAAGACATGAACTTGCGCGGCGATCGGATCTGGCCGACCTGCAGTACGATCGCACGGGTGCGCGGGTCGAGCGCTGCATAGTCGAGCAGATCGGCGATATCGATATCCGCCTCGGCGCCGCTGCAGGCAAGCCAGGAAAAGCCGATATTGCGCCCGAGCGCCCAGTCCAGCGAGGCGGCCGCCAGCGACTGCGACTGGGTAATGAGGGCCACTTTGCCGGGCCGTGGCTCCAGCGCGAGCGTACTGAAATTGTTCCCCAGGCGGGTCTGTACGATGCCGGCGGTGCGTGACCCCAGAAGGCGCAGGTTATACGGCTGCGCGGCGCGCAGGACCTTACCGGATATACGACGGTTGGCGGCCCACAGTACGGCACGGCAGCCGCGCGCGCCGAGCGCGTCGATACGCGCTTCGGTGCCCCAGCTGGCATCCATGATCACCGCAAGTCGGGCTTCGAAGTCGTCGATCTTGGCCAGGCCGGCCCGCGAGGTGACGTGTCGGTATTGATCGGGCGCGACGCTGGCTTCGATATTGCGCAGCAGCTGAGATTGCGCCTCGCCGTCGGCGGCGCCGTAGATCACCACGCCGCGCGGGTGAAACAGCGCGTCGATATTGCGCAGTGTCATGGCGCGTACCCGCCGCAGGCGGTCGCGGCGGCATCAGGTTGTATGGATATTGCCCGCATCCGCGACATCACAGCAGGATTGAGCGAATCGCTCAACCAGGAACCCGGTTCACTGCTGCCAGAATGACTTGTTCGGATGCTTTCCCCGGTTGGCGTATGGATACATCGTTAAGTGCTCACCTGGCACAGATATGGACCGCCCCGAGCCGCGGCGCGGCGATGCAACGCTGCGAGCGAGTGCGGGCCGAGCCCGGGCGCGGCCTGGTGGGAGACCGCTACCACGCTGGCACGGGTACGTTTTCCGGCCGCTATGAAGTCAAGCCGGGCGTGCGCGAAGTTTCGCTCATTCACGACAGCGCGATCGCTGAATGCAGCCGTCGGCTCGCGCGGCCGGTGGATGCCGGCATGCTGCGTCGTAATCTGGTGATCGCGGGATTGTCGGAGACAGACCTGCGAGGGCAAACGCTTCGCATTGGCGAAGTACGACTGGAAATTCTCGCCAGCTGTCCACCCTGTAATTATCTCTCGCGACTATTGGCGATGGACATGCGCCGGGGTCTTTCGCATATTGGAGGTATGCGCGGGCGCATAGCCGCGGGTGGCATGCTCGTGAAGGGCGAGGTCGTAGTGGTCGAGCAGGCCACCCGGCGACTTTGAATGATTGGCGGTGCAAAGCGAAAAAAGTCGAAAAAATATCAAGTTGGGGGTCTAGTCGGCGGCCGGCCTGCCGATATCAAACCCTGTCTCCCCACGCCCGAACACGGGCCTGAGTCCAGTTAGAACACGCATGTCCCAATGTCTTCGAGACGATCACGGCCAATGTCGCCGTTGTGACGAGAGCCTTGATTTTGATTTTACGATGGCGTTTCAGCCGATCGTGGATATCACCGCGGGCGAGATATTTGCCCACGAAGCACTGGTACGCGGCATCGAAGGTGAGTCGGCGGGCGAGATCCTGTCGCGGGTCACGCCGGCTTCGTTGTATCGCTTCGATCAGGGCTGCCGTATCCGCGCGATTCAGCTGGCCCACGAACTCGGCTGCGACAAGCCGGTTTCGATTAATTTTCTGCCGAACGCAGTCTACGAACCGAACGCCTGTATTCAGGCGACGCTGAAGCTGGCCGGTGAAGTGGGTTGGCCGCTGCACAACATCATGTTCGAGGTGACCGAAACCGAATATGTGCGTGATCGTCATCATCTTCAGCGGATCGTCGAGGCTTATCGTGCGATGGGTTTTCTGACCGCCATCGATGATTTCGGCTCCGGCTTCGCCAATCTGGAGCTGCTGGTGGATATCCGTCCGGATGTGATCAAGGCCGATCGCAATCTCATCATCGATGTCGACCAGAACGAACGCCGTCAGGCGATCATGGAAGGACTTGTGACCTTGGCCGACCGGCTGGGTATTCGCCTGATCGCCGAAGGCGTGGAAACGCTCGCCGAGGCCCGCTGGCTCTACCAGCGCGGCATCACGCTGCAGCAGGGCTATGTATTCGCGCGTCCGGCAATCGAGACGATTTCGCCGTGCCCGAGCGAACTGATCGCACAGGTTCGCGGCGGCAACTAAGCTGGTTTAACCGCGCCGTGCGTCAGCGCCGCTCGCGCCCTTGCGGGGGCTATCGCACGGCATGAGCTTGTTGCGGCGAAAAGTTAAAGGCGCAGCCCGCCGTGACGAAAGTGTCGCGGCGACGTAGTCGGGGCCTCGGGACTGGGCCCGAGCTGCGCGGGTCGATTCAGCTGCCGAGATCCAGGCCTGTGTCAGGCACGCATATAGGCCCAGCCGTCGCGTTGGCGCTCGGCGACATGAACCACCGCGGCCGGGACCCGAGTGAGTGTTTCGGGGGCCGAGATCTGCTTGTTGGCCAGCGTGTTGGCACATACGCGCAGATACGTGTCGGTGGCGTGAGGGCTGTCGATTGCTGCGGCGACCGCATCCGCGTTGATCACGATTTCCACCTGCGCATCCGGCGCCGCCGCCATGAAGTTGGCGGCATTGCTGCGGGCACGGGCGAGCGACGGCGCGTCGGCCGCGTGAATGATCAATTTAAGCGGTTTACCTTGCATCAATCAGGCTCCCAGGGTTCAAAGCGCTGCTGCGACGCGCTGCGCGAAGGCGTTGAGGCCTTGATCGTCGCGCTCGCGCGGGTAGGGGGCAGGCACCGCTTCATCGAAAACCAGCCGCGCGGGCGTGCCGCGCATCACACACACGCGCTCGGCCAGATAAGCGGCTTCGGCAATATCATGGGTGACGAACAGCACGGCCATGTTCAGCCGCTGCCAGATCGTGAGCAGTTCATCCTGCAGGCGCGTGCGCGTGAGCGCATCCACCGCCGAAAACGGTTCGTCCATCAACAGGATATGCGGGCGTACGGCCAGGGCCCGTGCAAGGCCCACCCGTTGCGCCTGGCCGCCGGAAATTTCGTGGGGCCAGCGGCCGCCGAGCTCGGCCATGCCGATCAACTCAAGCACTTCGTCAATGCGCGCATCGCGCTCAGCACGCGACAGGCCAAGCCCGCTTAAACCGTAGCCGACGTTCGCGCGGATTGACCGCCAGGGCAGTAGGCGGGTGTCCTGGAATACGACCGCGCTGGGGCGGGTTCCGTGGTCGGTACGAGACGGCGTGTCGATACGGCCCACGCCGGGCTCGATCAGCCCCGCCACGCAGCGCAGCACCGTGGACTTGCCCACGCCCGAGCCGCCGACCAGGGCAACGAATTCTCCGGCGCCGATGCTGAAGTCGAGCCCCTCGAATACCAGCCGATCGCTGCCCGGATAGCGATAGCCCACATCGTCCAGCGTCAGCAGGGCCTTGCGGCGTGCGTTCATGGCCGCCACCTCAGCGCCCGGTTCTCGACAAGAGCGAACAGCCCGTCCGAGAGCGTATAAATCAGCGAAATCGCGAGCATGTACACCACGACGGCATCGTAGGCGCCGACGCCTGCGGCCGAGTTCATTTCCTGGCCCATGCCCGGCACGCCGAGCAATTCGGCTGCGATCAGCGTCATCCAGGCCTGACCGACGCCGGTGCGCACACCCGAGAGAATGCTCGGCGCCGCGCCCGGCAGGGTGATACTGGTAATGCGCTTGAAAAAGCCGCCGTGGCCGAAGGCGCGCGCCAGCTCGTAATAGCGCGGGTCGACGTCGCGCACGCCCGATGCCGTGGCGAAATAGTTCACCCAGAACACGCCGATGGAAATCACGAAGGCGGCGCCGGCATGGCTGACCTGAAACCAGGCGATCGCGAACACCACCCAGGCCAATGGCGGGATCGGGCGCAGAATGCGCGCGAGCATGTAGTGGGCGTCGTCGAATACGCGCAGGCTGGCGGCGAGCAGGCCGACGCCAAAGCCGAGCAGCGTGCCGATGCCCAGCCCCCAGACATAGTGAACGAGGCTGGAGCCAATCGCCGGAATCAGCCGCCCACCGGAATATTCGCGCCACAGGGCGGCAGGCACCACGAATGGGTCCGGGATGGTGCCGCGCGGCGCCCAGTTGAACACATAGGCCAGCTTCCAGAGCGCGATAAAGGCGGCCACGCCGACGAGCCCCAGCAGGACACGCCGCAGCCGCGTGGCGCCGGCCCGGCGTGGCGCGGGGAGGGAGTTGGGGTGGGCGCTTGCGGGGCGTTGCACCATTACGGCGTCGAGGGCTCGGCCGAGCCGCGGGTGTCGAGCGCGTCGTAGAACCGCGTCTCGAACAGGGCATCGATATCGGTATCGGCGCCGAGCGTGCCCTGGGCCTGCTGGAAGTCGCGCATCCGGCGGGTGCCGTCGATAATGCGATTCGGGTCGGCCACGAAGTTGTCGGCCGACTCGGCCACGGCCTCGGCCACCACCGGCCGTGGCAGGCGACCGCCGCCGACGTACTGATGCACGGCGTCGATCGCGGCTTGATCGCCGGCCCTGAGCTGCTCTGTGGCTCGAACATGCGCGGCAACCAGTCGTTCGACGATCTGCGGATGCGCTTCGATGAACTCGGCTCGTACCGCGAGCACGGCCCCGGGCTGCCCCGGGAACATGGCTTCGCCCTGGGCGACCACGCGCGCATCGTCACGACGATTTCTGACGATGCTCACCACCGGTTCCAGAATCGCCGCGCCGTCGACCGCGCCGGTGAGCAACGACTGTTGTACCTGTGATGCGCCCTGGTAGATGACGTCGATCGCGTCGCTGTCGACGCCGAGCTGCTTGTCGAGCCAGTAGGCCAGCACCGTCTGGGGCACCGACCCGACGGGGAATGTCGAGATCCGTGCCTTGCGCCCCTTGTCCCGGGCAAAGCGATCAAAGGCGGTGGCGGCGTCGCCGTCCTCGAAATAGGGTGCGAGCTCGCCCAGCGCCACGAAGCTGATCTGTTCGATGATGTTGGAGGCGACCACCTTGATATCTGCCCCTTTGCCGCGGGCGACCATGGTGGGCCCGATGCCGAAATAGGCGATATCGAGCTGGCCGCCCAGCAGCGCCTGCACCATCGCCGGCCCGTTCTGGAACGAAACCAGTTTGGGCTGTATGCCGGCGTTCGCGATCGAACCGTCCTCCAGGCCGACGAACAAGGGTGCGTCCGGCAGGATCGGCATATAGCCAATTTCGGCCTGTACGGTTTCGGCAGGCTGGGCGGCGTTGTCGCTGTCGGCGCCACTTTCGTTGTCCGACGAACAGGCCGACAGCGCGGCCAGTGCGGCGACGAGCACAACGGCGGTGCGCAGGCGGGCGATGAACCGGGTTGGATACATGAGCGTGTCGTTGACTTGGGTTGAGGGAAACGATCGCCGGCCGTATCGCACGGGACACGGGGGTTTGCCGCGGCGATCGACCGCTTGAACAGGCTCGGACCGCGTCTAGCGAAGATCCTCGTGCGTTCGTGGAACGCTGGCCCGTAGTGCGCGCGAATGTTGCCACAGCGCGCCCGTGAGCAACAGCCACGCACTCGGACAGTACCGCTCGGGCCGATGCTTGAGGCGGCCTGCCGGGTTGGGTAAGGTCGCGCTCCAACGCGGCGCTGGATATATGCCGCCGTGCCGGCGCGGTCTCGCGTCATCCTGTCCGACCATGGGTTATCTCAGGCTATGTGGATACGTAATCTCTGTGTGTTTCTCGGCACCGAATCCTTTCCCTGGAGCGCCGCCGAGCTCGATGAAAAACTCGCCGAGGCGCTGTGCCCCGACTGCGGCGATCAGGCCACGCGCGTCGACGGTTTCGTGCCGCCGATCAAGGGCGAACACGCCATGGTGCACGCGGTCGACGGGCTGGCCATCTGCGTGCATCAGGAGATCACCCGCGTGCTGCCCAACGCCGTACTGGCCGAGGAAGTCGACGACCGAGTCGAACGTATCGAAACCTCGGAAGGGCGCAAGGTCAGCCGCCGCGAGAAGGCCGATATCAAGGACGAGGCGCATTTCGAGCTGTTGCCGCGTGCGTTCACCCGCTCCAAGCGCACACCGTTGATCATCGATCTGCGTGCGCACCGCGTGTGGGTCGACGCGTCTTCGGAAAAACGCGCCGAGGACGTGGTCGCGCGGTTGCGCGAAGCGCTGGGTAGCCTGCCGGTGGCTCGTCCCGATGCCAAGTTGCGTCCGCCGGAAGAAATGTCGCGCTGGCTCGAGGACGTCAACGCGCTGCCCAACGGCTTCGAATGCGGCGATCGCTGCGTGTTCGAAACCACCGACGAGGTCAAATCGAGCGTGCGGGTGACCGCCATGGATCTGCAGCGCGAGGAAGTGCTCGCCCATCTCGCGGCCGGTATGCAGGTGGTCAAGCTCAACGTGGCCGTGGACGACGCCATCGAGTTCGATCTGGATGAAAACCTGGACCTCAAGCGTATCCGTGCGCTCGACCTGATTCAGGACGATCTGGATTCGCTTGACGCCGGCGATGCCGTGGCCGAGCTCACGGCCCGCGTCGCACTTCAGGGCGAGGCGCTGCGCGGCGTGCTCGACCGGCTCTACACGCATTTCGGCGTGGCCGGCGAGACCGATACCCAGGCGGCCTGAGCGGGGCCGGGCATGTCGTTCGACACGACGGCCGCTAACCGCAACGCCGGGCGTTTCGCCGATCGCGACGAGCTGTGGCTGTTCGGCTACGGCTCGTTGATCTACAAGGCCGGCTTCGACTATATCGAACGAAAGCCGGCCACGATCACGGGCTGGCAGCGGCGTTTCTGGCAGGGGTCGCACGATCACCGCGGCACGCCCGCCGCACCGGGCCGCGTGGCCACCCTCGTGGAAGCACCGGGGGCGGTGTGCGCCGGCATGGCCTATCGTATTACCCCGGCCGTGTTCGGACATCTCGATCATCGCGAGAAGAACGGCTATCTGCGGTTTTCCACCGCCATGACCTTCGCCGACGGCAGCCACGACGAAGGCCTGGTGTATATCGCTACGGCCGACAACGAAGCGTGGCTGGGCGATGCGCCCATTGACGCCATCGCCCGCCAGATCTCGGCGTCACACGGCCCGAGCGGGCCCAACCGCGACTACCTGCTCAACCTCGCCGAGGCGCTGCGCGCGCTCGATGCTGACGACGCCCACGTGTTCGCCATTGAGGCACGGCTGCGCGAGATCGAAGCCGAACACGGGGGCTAAGCCTTAAATCGAGGCGGAGTAGCTAAAGCAGTGTCAGCTAGCCGGCTCCGGCGCTAGAACTTTGCGCACGGCCTCTATGTCCCGCTCGGCAGCGCCTTCGCCTTTCAGCCACGAGAATATATCCACGAGGTCAACCGCGTGGCGCAGCGCGATTTCGCCCGCTTGCCGCAAAGCTTGTAAATCCCGCCAGTGAATATAGGCGGCTAGTCGATCTTTGACCGACTGTGTCGGCGACAATATCTGTATCGTCCCGTACGCTGTACGCAGTTGGTGCCATTCGCGCACGAGTTCTCTGCCAAGCGCTAGAGGGGCCGACGGGAACTCCACCAGATACTCCGTACCTTCGCGCTGGTACAGTCGACGTGAGGTCGTCGCTTCAAAACCCAGACGGCCCAATACAGCGCCGATTTCCTTGTTCGACGCGGCGGTTACGAAGTCCAGATCCTTCGATACGTAGATGCCGTCGGAGTAGATTTGTACGGCAGCACCACCCGAGAGTACGGCCTCGATCTCTTCGCGGGCGAGCGCTTCGGAGATGGTCGCAGCGAGCTGCGTGAGCTCGTCCAAATGTTTCACGCGATCGGTGTCAATGGTTTGGCGCGTGATCGCGGGCGTCGTCTCGGTATCTCGTAGACGCTGCGTTCACGCTCCGGCAAGAGGTCGTACGTTCGCGAAAGCAGATCACGCAAGGGGGCAACCAAAGCGTTGGACGGGTTCCACACATACAAACGCGTCCGCCCTGCGGGCCTTGCCTTGATCAGGCCCGAGTCTTCGAATTTCGCGAGCTGCTTGGTGACCTGACTCGTGCTCAAGCCGCTGTAGCGAGCGATTTCGCTCGCATAGCCCGTTTCGAAACGATCCAGCCAAAGCAGCGTTTTTTCTGCCGCTACACTACCCAGAATGGATTCAATCATAGCGCTTTAAGTAGTCGTTATAAACTATATAGTAGTCCTTAAAGACTGCTTTTCGCTACTTTTGGATTGAGTCGTTATTGCTTGGACTGCCATTTGGTGCGTCATCACAAGCGGCGATCAACTCGACTCCGGGTTGCTTCGCTCAGTCGATTTCGGATAGCGCGATCTCGATCGCCTCGTCGACGTGGGATACATAGCGGATATCCAGCGCGCCGCGCACGTTTTCGGGGATATCCTCTTCGTCCTTGCGGTTGCGGTGCGGCAGCATCACGGTCTTGATGCCGGCCTGATGGGCAGCCAGCGTTTTCTCCTTCACGCCGCCGATGGGCAGAACCTGGCCGCGCAGGCTGATTTCGCCGGTCATGGCGACATCCGCACGTACCTTGCGGTCGGTGAGTAGCGATACGAGTGCGGTGTAGAGCGCCACGCCGGCGCTGGGCCCGTCCTTCTTGATCGCGCCGGCCGGCACGTGGATATGGATATCCGACTTGTCCAGGCGCTTCTGCTCGATGCCCAGATCCTTGGCGCGGGCCTTGACCAGGCTCAGCGCGGCCTGAGCGGATTCCTTCATCACGTCGCCGAGCTGGCCGGTGATCGTGAGCTTGCCGTTGCCCGGTGAACGTGAGGCTTCGACAAACAGGATATCGCCACCCGCGGGCGTCCAGGCCAGGCCGGTGGACACGCCGGCGATGCTGGTGCGCATGGCGATTTCGTTATCTACGCGCTTGGGCCCGAGGATATCGGCCAGATCCTCGGGCGTAATCGTGCCCGGGCCGGCTTTGCCTTCGGCGACCTGCACCGCGGCATGGCGCACGATGGCGCCGATCTCGCGGTCGAGATTACGCAGGCCGGCCTCGCGGGTGTAATCCGAGATGAGCGCTTCCAGCGTGTCGTCGCCGATCGTGCATTGCTCGGGCTTCAGGCCGGCCTGTTCCAGCTGGCGATCCACCAGATAGCGCTTGGCGATCTGCAGCTTCTCCTCACGGGTATAGCCGGGTACCTCGATGACTTCCATACGGTCGCGCAGCGGCCCGGGGATGGCATCGAGCACGTTCGCGGTAGCGATGAACATCACCTTCGACAAATCGAAGGGCACGCCGAGGTAGTGGTCGTTGAAGCTGTCGTTCTGCGACGGGTCGAGTACTTCCAGCAGCGCCGAAGCCGGGTCGCCGTGGGCCGAGGCGCCGAGCTTGTCCATCTCGTCGAGCATGAATACGGGATTGCGGGTGCCGGCCTTGCGCAGATGGTTGATGATGCTGCCCGGCATGGAGCCGACATAGGTCCGCCGATGCCCGCGGATTTCGGATTCGTCATGCACCCCGCCCAGCGAGGCACGTACGAATTCCCGGTTCATGGCACGCGCGATCGAACGCCCGAGCGAGGTTTTGCCCACGCCGGGCGGGCCGACTAAGCACAGAATGGGCGCCTTGCCTTCCGGGTTGAGCTTGTGCACCGCCAAGTGTTCGAGAATACGGCGTTTGATCTTGTCCAGGCCGTAGTGGTCCTCGTCGAGAATCTCGCGCGATTCGTCGATATCGATACGGTCGGTCGACAGCTTCGACCAGGGCAGCTCGGCCATCAGCTCGAGATAGGTGCGCACCATCGAATACTCGGCCGAGGCGTCCGACATGCGCGACAGCCGGCGCAGCTCGCGCTCGGTCTGCTCGGCGGCTTCTTCGGGCAGCTTCGCCTCGTCGAGGGATTCGCGCAGGCGCTCGACCTCCTCGGCCACGGTTTCGTCTTCGCCGAGTTCCCGCTGGATCGAGCGCATCTGTTCGCGCAGCATGGCCTTGCGTTGGTGCTCGCCCATGCGTTGCTGGGTCTGCTGGTTGATCTCGCGCGACAGGCGCATGACCTCCAGCCGGTAATCGAGGAACGACTGCACACGATCCAGGCGCGATTCCAGATCCACCGCATCCAGAATCTGCTGTTTTTCCTTGGCCTTGAGGCCCAGATAGCCCGCGACCGCATCGGCCAGCAGGGCCGCCGAGGTGATCGAGCGAATGGCATGGGCGAGTTCGCGCGACGGCTGGTCCATCAGTTCGATGGCTTCCAGCGCGCTGTTGCGCAGGTTGTCCATGCGCGCGTCGACGTGCTTGTCGCCTTCAGGGGCGGGCTCGTCGAGCCATGCCACCTTTGCGCTCAGCCGGCCTTCTTCGTCCTTGATGAACTCGCGCACGCGAAAGCGGGCAATGCCCTGACAGATCAGGTGGTGCTCGCCATCGCCGCTGGTGACATAGCGCATGATGTTGGCGCCGGTACCAATACGGTGCAGCCCGTTGCCGGGGGTATCGCCGTTGTCGCCGGAGTCGCTGTCGGCCGCCGCCAGGAGCAGGCCCACCGGCTGCTTGTTGCGGGTCGCATGCTGGGCGCTGGCAATCGCCCCCGGCTGGTCGATGACCACCGGCATGACCAGCTCCGGAAAGAGCACGGTTTCGCGCATCGGCAGGATCTGGATCACCTCCGGCTTGGGCGCCGGGCCGCTGTGGACCAGCGTATGGCTGATCTCGTCGGCGTGATGGCTGCGCGTTTCGTTCGGCTGGGTGCCTGCGTTGGTTTCGTCGTTCATAGCGTTATTGTTTGGGGCCAGATCTGCGAACGCCGTGCGCTTGCCACCCATCGGGTCGGCAAGGCATGCGCGGGTCGGTCGGGGCGGCCTATGGGCGCGAGCGCGCTGGCCGGTTCGCTCTGGCGTGAATCGTCATATCAACGAGCATGGGTACAGCCGCAGCGCGAGACAAGACCACGGGGCTATAGCCCGAACAGCCACACCAGCAACGGCACGAGCAGCGCGGTGAGCGCGCCGTTAAGCCCCATACCCAGACCGGAGTATGCACCGGCGCGTTCGCTGTGTTCGAAGGCGCGGGCGGTACCGATGCCGTGGGCAGCGACACCCATGGCGAAACCCTTGGCCACCGGGTCGTGCAGGCCCAGCAATCGCAGCAGCGGAATACCGATCACCGCGCCCGTAATGCCGGTCAGGATGACCAGCACGGCCGTGAGCGAGGGCAGGCCGCCGATCTGTTCGGCCACGCCCATGGCGATTGGCGTGGTCACGGATTTGGGCAGCATCGACAGCAGTGTCTGTGAATCCAGCCCCAGCGCCCAGCCGATGCACATGGCGCTGGCCACCGCGGTGAGCGAGCCGGCGGTCAGCGCAATGGTGATCGGCAGCCAGTAGCGGCGCAGCTCCGCGGCCTGTGCCGCCAGCGGTACCGCGAGCGCGACCGTGGCCGGGCCGAGCAGGAAATGAATGAACTGGGCGCCGTCGAAGTAATCCGCGTACGGCGTGCCGGTCGCCTTGAGCACGATTACCAGCACGATCACGCTCACGAGCACGGGGTTGAGCAGGGCAAAGCTGCCCAGGCGCCGATAAAGCTGCTGCGCCAGCCAGAACACGCACAGCGTGAGCGCGAGCCACAGCAGCGGTGTTTCCTCGATATAGACCCAGATCTGTGTCAGGCGATCCATATCAGTTGCGACCCCGGCTGGTGAGCGCGCGCAGCGTGAATGCGGTCACGACCACTGCGAGCGCCGTGCTGGCGACGAGCGTGACGGTGATCGCCAGCCATTCGTCGGCTACGCGGCCCAGATAGCTGATGATGCCGACACCGGCGGGCACGAACAGCAGGGCCAGATAGTTGAGCAGGCCACGGCTGGTATCGGCGAAAACCGACGGCGTGCGTCCGCGCAGAACCAGGGCCAGGAACAGCAGAATCATGCCCAGCACCGGGCCGGGCAGCGGCGCGCCGGTCAGCCGCACGATGATTTCGCCCGCGAGCTGAAACAGCAGCAGGGTGGCAAGGCTGCCAATCAAGACGCAGCCCTCTCAATGGGTGCCAGACTAATCGAGGAATACATCGGATGAAATGTGTATGCCGGTGATGGCATAGCCGTCCGCGACGCGATCCAACGCCAGCTGAATCTCTGCATCGCCCGCGGCGAAATGGGCGGGAATCAATACGACCGCACGGTTATAGCGACCCTCGCTCAAATTGACGCCGCGTTCGGTTCGTATCACCTGTATCGGTTCGTGCGACTCCAGCGCGCCGAGCGTGGCGAACTGGCGCAGGAGCTTGTCGCCTTTCGGCGTGGATAGTTGCTCGCGCAGCGTGGGGGTCAGCTCTTGCTCAAAGGACTGATATTGCCAGGTCGCGATCTCCGGCAGTACACGCTCGACGTAGGGGCTGATGTCCTGGCTCACGGCAGAGGTCTGCCAGAAGAGCCAGGCCATCAAACCCGCATACAAAACCACGAGCGCGATGAAGCAGACACCGAAACCGATCAGTATCTTTTTCAACATCGCGCGCGCCGCTCGCTAGTGCTTAGTCGAAATAGTTGAACGTCGTGCCCGATTCCAGGCTGCGTACCGATTCGTAAATCAGTCGAATGACGTTCTCGACGTCGTCGCGATGCACCATTTCCACCGTGGTGTGCATATAGCGCAACGCCAGCGCGATCAAGGCCGAGGGTACGCCCTGGTTGCTGTAGGCGAAGGCGTCGGTGTCGGTACCGGTCGCCGGCGCGCTGACCAGCCGCTGGAACGGAATCTCGTGTTTTTCGGCGGTGGCGATCAGATGCTCGCGTACGCGGTTCTGTACCGCCGGGGCATAGGTAATCACCGGGCCGGCGCCGATCTTGGCCACGCCGGTCTTCTTCTTTTCGATCATCGGCGTGGTGGTGTCATGGGTCACGTCGGTACAGATCGCCACGTTCGGCTTGATGCGCTCGGCGATCATGCCCGCGCCCTTGAGGCCGACTTCTTCCTGGACTGAGTTCACCACATACAGGCCGAAGTTCGGGCGCTCGCCGGACTCATGGATCAGGCGCGCGACCTCGGCCACCATGAAACCACCCATGCGGTTGTCGATGGCGCGGCAGACGAACTTGTCGCCATTGAGCACGAAGAACTCGTCCGGGTAGGTGATCACGCAGCCGACATGGATACCCATCTTCTCGACGTCTTCTTTCGAAGTCGCGCCCACGTCGACGAAGATATTGTCCTTCTTGGGCGTTTCTTCCTTCTGCGGGTCGCGCAGATGAATCGCCGGCCAGCCAAACACGCCGTCCACGATACCGTTCTTGGTATGGATGTTGACGCGCTTGGAGGTCGCGATTTGATGGTCCGAGCCGCCATTGCGCAGCACGTAGATCAGGCCATCGTCGGTGATGTAGTTCACATACCAGGAAATCTCGTCGGCATGCCCTTCGATGACCACCTTGTAATCGGCGTCCGGGTTGATCACCCCCACCGCGCTGCCATAGGCGTCGGTAATGAACTCGTCGACATACGGCGCGAGATAGTCCATCCACAGCTTCTGGCCCGGCGTTTCATAGCCGGTGGGTGCGGCGTTGTTCAGGTAGCGCTCGAGAAAATCCAGCGAATCCTCGGTAAGGATGGATTGTGTCTTGGCCATGGGAAATCCTTGTGCGCGTCGGCATCGAAAGTTGAGCCGGTGATTATCGGTTTCGTGCAGGTCGCCTTCAAGCTTTGTGCATGATTACGTTCAAGCCTCTATTACCCGAAGTTAAGCAATTGATTTAAAATGTCTATCTTTAAGCACTCAAGTGCTTGAGCAAATTGATGCGGCACCGGCGTGCCGGCGCCCGCAGATTGCCGTCGCCTACCATGCGCCGACGTGCACGCACTGGGCGGTACGTCGGCCCGAAACACGCTTGATAAAGGAAACTCAAGGATGAACAAACGGACCAGGGCGGTGGCCGCCGGCTTGTTGTGCGTGGCTGCCTGGTCGGCATCGGCGGCGGATCTGGAGCGCGGCATGGACGCCTACGAACATGGCGACTATGCGACGGCGCTGGCCGAGTTTCGGCCTTTGGCGGCACAGGGCGACGCCCGTGCCCAGGCCAAGTATGCCCGGATGATGGCACTCGGGCAGGGCATGCCGGTCGACTTGACGCAATCGCTGGCCTGGTACAAAAAATCGGCCGCCCAGGGCGACGCCGAGGGCCAGTACGGGTTGGCTTATTCCTACGCCCACGGCGAAGGCGTGGCGGCGGATATCGACCGCGCTGTCGCGCTGTTGCAAAAAGCCGATGCCCAGGGCTATCACCGTGCGACCCGTTTCCTGGGCGAAATCCGTGCCGGCGCGTTCGGTGAGCGTCATCAAGACCTGCCGCAGGCGCGTGCGCTGTTCGAACGTGCGGCCGACGCCGGCGACGAGGCCGCGAAGCTGAATCTCGGCCTGATGCTGATCAACGGCCAGGGCGGCGCAGCCGACCCCGAGCGTGCGATTCCGCTACTCGAGGCGCAGGCTGCCAGCTACCCGGAAGCGGCAGGCGCGCTCGGCCTTGCTTATGAGCACGGCACCGGCGTTTCCGCGGATATCGAGCAGGCCGCCCACTGGTATCGGGTCGCCGCCGACCAGGGCTACGCTCCGGCCCAGATCAACATCGGCAAGCTGTATCAGCTGGGCAAGGGTGTCGAGCGCAATGCGCAGCTCGCGGCGGACCATTACCGTAGCGCCGCCGACCAGGGATATACCACCGCCAACTACAACCTCGGCCAGCTGTATGCCGACGGCGATGGCGTGCAACGCGACGGCCAGATGGCGGTGCTCAACTATGCGATCGCTGCCATCGACGGTATGCCGCGTGCGCAACAGGCGCTCGACGAGGCGCTAGATACGATTGCCAGCCGCGCTGTCGGCCAGCAGACCGCCCTGCGCGAAGCACCCGATACGAATGCGCGGGTCGATGCCACGCTGGCCGCGGGCGACAAGGTATGGCCGGTACAGGCCGCCGCCGATGGCTGGGTGGCGGTGTATGCCGCGCCCGACGGCCCGCGGCTGGGCTATGTCGCGCGCGCGGATCTGGACTGACCCGGTCGGATCAGCAGGCGTAACAGCATGCGAGATGCCCCGTCGCCGGGCATCCGTGAGCCGGGTGGCGGCCGCGCTGGCGTTGGCGGGTCAGATCAATCCGGCCTGCGGCCATGCGCGGGTCGGTTTATACCGCCACCTGCTCGCAGGTCTGGGTGGCGTTGTCGGCGTGGGGCTGTGACAGCAGCGCCGTGGACCCCGCGCCGTTGCCTTTCGTCCACCATTCGATGGTCTCGCCAACGTAGCGCACGCCGCTGGCCGCAGGCACGACACGCAGCTGGTGGGTTTGCTCGTTGAAGCGCAGCAGCGCCACGGAATCGGTCGGATAGCTCGCCTTGATCTGCAGCCCGTCTTCGCAGCGATACGACAGCAGCTTGACGCCACTGCCGGCCGAGTCGGCGGCGGCCGAAGTCGTGGAATCGCCGCTGGTGGCGCAGCCGGCGACGAGGAAGCTGGCGGCCGCCAGCGTGCCGAGTAGGGTGAGCGAACGCGGAATAGAAAACATGACGGGCTCCATCAATTGACTGTAATAGCGTCGCATATTTGTCGCGATGAGCGCCGCTTACCGACACATGTCGGCGACGTTTACCGCCATAATCAGCTCGCAGACATCGTCCCCGGCGGCTATGTCGGGGTGGCGTCAAGCGACGAGCTGGCGGCGCCGAACCCGCCGCGAAGCCAGACCGGCCGGCGTGTTCGCGTCGTCGGCAACGCTGGAGTTCAGCGGTGCTTTATCTATCAGCAAGGCCGGGGTGCTTTGAGGAGTTTGCGATGAAACGTGCGCCAAAAATCGGAATCGGTATCGCCGGCGGTCTCGTCGTTCTGCTTTTGATGGTCGTTCTGTTCGTCGTGTTATTCGACTTCAATTATCTCAAGCCCACCGTGAACGAACGGGTGTCGGCCGCGCTGGGGCGCGATTTCGCCATCAATGGCGATCTCGGCCTCGACTGGGACCGGCCCGAAGACGAGCATGGCCTGGCAGCCTGGATCCCCTGGCCGCACCTGCATGCCGAAGACATAACCCTGGCGAACGCCGACGGTTTCGAGGGCGACACGATGGCAGAAATTGCGCGCGTCGATGCCTGGCTTGCGCCGCTGGGGCTGTTTGGCAAGCGCGTGTCGCTGCCGCGCATCGCCTTCAAGGGCGCCGATGCCACGCTCATACGCCAGGCCGACGGGCGGGATAACTGGACCTTCGATCTCGGCGGTGATTCCGCCGCCGACGCAGGCGATACCGCAGGCAGCGGCTGGACAGTGAACGTCGACGAAATCGCCTTCGACAAGGGCCAGGTCCGCTACCGCGACGCCACCCTCGATGCCGATATCCGCCTCGCCGTGGAACCCCTCGGGGCGGCGATACCGTTCGCCCAGGTCACCGGCGACGACAGCGCGGTCAAGGCCGACGCGGACGCGGTACGCGACTACGTATTCGGCTGGAGCATCGACGGGCGTTATCGCGGCGCGCCGCTATCCGGCAAAGGCAAAATCGGCGGCGTGCTCGCGCTCAAGAGCGAAACCACGCCTTTTCCCGTCCAGGCCGATGTGAGTTCGGGCAGTACGCGCGTGCAGATCGCCGGCACGATCAGCCAGCCGCTTAATTTCGGCGGCGCCGACCTGGACGTCGCTTTTTCCGGGGCCAGCCTGGACAACCTCTACCGGCTGACCGGGGTGACGCTGCCGCCCACGCCGGCGTATTCAACGCGTGGCCATCTGACCGCCGAGATCGATCACGAGAAGGGCTCCACGTTTGCCTATCGCAACTTCGCCGGCCAGATCGGCGATAGCGACATTGCCGGCGATCTGACCTTCGACCAGAAGGGCGAGCGCCCGAAGCTCACGGGCGAGCTCGTCTCCAAGCAGCTGTTGTTCGCCGATCTTGCCCCGTTGATCGGGGCCGATTCGAACGAGCACAAGGCAGAGCGCGGCGAATCCACTCGTCAGCCGGCAGACAAGGTCCTGCCGGTCGAGGAATTCGATACCGACAGCTGGGCCGCCATGGATGCGGACGTCAAGTTCACCGCCCAACGCATCCAGCACGGCGACACGCTGCCGCTCAACGATCTGTATACGCATCTGGTGCTCAACAACGGCGAGATCCTGCTCGATCCGCTGCGCTTTGGCGTGGCCAAGGGCGAACTCAATACCACCCTGCGACTGGAAGGCAACAAATCGCCGCTGGCCGCCCGTGCCGATCTGCATGCCCGCCGTCTGCAGCTGGATGAGATCGTGCCGGCGGTGGAGGCGTTGGATGGCAGTCTGGGCGAAATCAACGCCGATGCCAGCTTCACCGGCACCGGCAATTCGGTAGCGGCCTTGCTCGGCGGTGCCGACGGGCGGCTGACGGTGCTCATCGATCGCGGCGCGATCAGCCGCAACCTCATGGAGCTGGCCGGCTTGAACGTGGGCAACTACGTGGTCGGCAAGCTGTTCGGTGACGAACTGGTCAAGATCAACTGTGCGGCCGCGGATATTCCCATCAAGGAAGGTCTGGCCACGCCCAACGTGTTCGTGTTCGATACGGAGAACGCCATCGTCAACATCACCGGCGATATCGACTTCGGGCCCGAGTCGCTGGATTTGACCATCACCCCCAAGAGCAAGGGCCCGCGGCTGTTTACGCTGCGCTCGCCGTTGTACGTGCGCGGCAGTTTTGCTGATCCGTCGCCCGGGGTGAAGGCCGGTCCGCTGCTGGCACGCGGTGCCGCGGCCGTCGCCCTGGGCGTGGCCGCAACGCCCGCGGCATCGCTGCTGGCCCTGGTTTCGCCGACCGGCGGCGAGGAGAACCAGTGCGGGCCGGTGATCGAGCGTATTCGCGATGCCGGCGAGGACGATGGCGGCCAGTGACCGCGGCCTCAGCGCGGCCGGCGCATGCGAAAACGTGTCTCGGCGCCGATGGTGAAATAGTCTGCCGGGCCGCCGGCGCGCAGTATCGGCTCGCCGGCGGCGGTGTCGTATACGCCGTCGACGAGCAGCCGCCGTTCGATATGCACGCCCACCACTTCGCCGAGCACCAGCCAGGTATCGGTTTGGGCGCCGTCGGCGCCGGTCAGGCGCAGAACCTGGCTGAGCCGGCATTCGAACGACACCGGCGTTTCGGCAACGCGGGGCACGTCGATCACGCGTGACGGCGCCGGCGTGAGCCCGGCCAGCTCGAATTCGTCCACCTCCGGGTCAACCGCCGCACAGCTTTGGTTCATCGGCTCGGCCAGCGACTCGGTCGCCAGGTTCCAGCCGAACTCGCCGGTCTCCTGAATATTGGCCACGCTGTCCTTGTAGCCCACGCTGGCAAAGCCGATGATCGGCGGCGTGTAGTTGAAGGCGTTGAAGAAGCTGTAGGGCGCGAGGTTGAGCACGCCGTTCGCGCTCCTGGACGAAATCCAGCCGATCGGCCGCGGCGCGACCAGCGCGTTAAACGGGTCGTGCGGCAGGCCGTGGCCGTTACGGGGTTCGTAGAAGTGAAACGGGTCGTGATCGCTCATGGATTTTCCTTGGCGCGGGCGTAGCAGGCGATGCTAACCCGTAGGGCTGCGTGTGCAAGACAGCCGTCTGCTCAATCGCGCGCCAACAGGCGATCGACGATATGCGCGGCGATCGGCAGCGCCGAGGTGGCAGCCGGCGAGGGCGCATTGCCGACATGCAGGGTGCGCGGCGTATCGACGAACTGAAAATCGCCGATGAGGGTGCCATCACGGGCGACCGCCTGGGCACGCACGCCGGCCGGGTGGGCTTCGAGATCGTCGAGTTCAAGCTGCGGACAGTAGCGTTGTATTCGTGCCAGATAGGCGCGTTTGGATAACGAGTTTCGCAGCTCGTGCAGGCCGGGGCGGACATGGCGCGCGAGCATGCGTCGTACGCCGGCAAAGGCGAGCATTTCGGCGGTGTCGCGCATGCTGAAGTCGCGGGCGCGATAGCCTTCGCGGGCGGTGGCGAGCACGGCATTCGGCCCGACGGTGATCGAGCCATCGATCATGGGCGTGAGGTGCACGCCCAGAAACGGCATGGCCGGGTCGGGCACCGGATAGATCAGATGCCGCACCAGGTCATGGCGGCTCTCGCGCAGGCGGTAATACTCGCCGCGAAACGGGCAGATGACAAAACCCGGCTCGATATCGAGCATGCGTATCAGTCGATCGGCCATCAGTCCGCCGCAGGCGACCAGTTGGCGCGCGTGCAGCGTGTCGCCATCAGTCTCGACCACGACCTCGCTGGCATATTCCCGCAGATTGCATACGCTGGCGTTGCAGCGGATCTCGCCACCGCCGGCTTCGATATCGGCGGCCATGGCATGGCAGAGCGCACGATAGTCGACAATGCCGCTGCTGGGCACATGGATGGCGGCCACGCCGCGAACCGCCGGCTCGCGTTCGGCCAGTTCATCCGCGTCGAGCCAGTGGCGCTCGATGCCGTTGGTGCCCATACGATCGAACAGGGTCTCGAGGCCCGCGCACTCTTCCGGCGCTGTGGCCACCAGCAGCTTGCCGGGCGTGTCGAAGGGGATGGCGTGCGCCGCGCAGAACGCTTTCGTCGCCGTATTGCCGGCGATACAGAAACGGGCCTTGAGCGAATTCGGCGCGTAATAGACCCCCGCGTGGATCACGCCCGAATTGTGACCGGTCTGATGGACGCCCAGCTCGGGCTCCTTTTCCAGCACCACCAGCCGTTGCCCGGGCTCGCGGCGCAGCAGTTCGCGGGCGGTCGCCAGGCCCACGATACCGCCGCCGATGACGATACGATCGTACATGCGGCGATTGCAGCAGATCGGGGTCGCCCACGCCACTCGCGAACGCCCGGCCCGGATGCCGGGCCTGTCGCGCCATGCCGGGTGCATCGTATGATCGCCGGTCTCGAACCGAAGAGCGAAAGCCATGGATGACTGGGTAGAACGCGCGATGGCGCGCATGCCGAACGTACCTGCACTGTTCGGCTGGCTGGGGCTGAACCGCCGAGGCGAATGGCTGATTCAGGGCGAGGTGATCCGCCACCGACGGATCGTGGACACCATCGCGCGCAACTACGGCGTGGACGAATACGGGCGCTGGTTTTTTCAGAATGGCCCGCAGCGCGGCTACATCACGCTGGAATACGCGCCGCTGATCGCGCGCGTGCAGGCCGACGACCGGCTCGTTACCCATACCGGTCAGCCGATCGACAAGGCGCGCGGCCTGTATCTGGACGAAGACAGTAACGCCGTGCTCGATAGCGACGCCGGCGCGGTGCTTATCCAGGGCGCGGATCTGGCCTGGGTGCTGGAACACCTGCGTGCCAGCGGTAGCGACGCCGAGGTGGAAGAGGCGGCGCTTGCCGAGGCGCTGGAAGCCGCACCGGGTCGCCCCACGGGTCTGGAGCTCGTCTTTGCCGGTGAACGCCTGCCGGTTCATCGCTGCGACCGGGCCGACATGCCCACGACCCTGGGGTTCGTGGCCGAGCCGGCGCCGCGCGACGGCGAAAACAGCAACTAGAGCCTTTCTCAGGCGACGACGAGCGATCATGAATCAAGCGATCAACGCGTTCGACAAACCCACAAGCCAACGACTGCACGTGGTCGAGGCCTGAGCATGGCCTGGTACTACTGGCAAGACCTGACCGGCCCCGAGCTGGACGCGCTGGCCGACGACGCCGCTCTGGCCGTACTGCCGGTCGCCGCGATCGAGCAACACGGCCCGCACCTGCCGCTGGCCACCGACGTCACCATTGGCGAAGGTCTGCTGAGCGCGGCGCTCGAACGCCTGCCCGACAACAGTGCGCCGGTGTTTGTGCTGCCCACGCTGGCCATCGGCGCGAGCCTGGAACATACGAACTATGCGGGCACGCTCAGCGTCGCGCCGGAAACCGCGATCACCACGATCGAATCGATCGGCGCGGCGCTGGCCCGTGCAGGGGTACGGCGGCTGCTGTTGTTCAACAGCCACGGCGGCAACAAGGCGGTGCTCGATCTGGCCGCGCTCAAGCTGCGCGCCGCCCGCGACATACTGGTGGTCAAGGCCAACTATTTCCGGTTTGCGGCACCGGCGAACAGCCTGGCAGCGCATGAGATGGCCCATGGCCTGCACGGCGGGGCGCTGGAAACCTCGCTCATGCTGCATTTCGCGCCAGAGGCCGTACGCCGGGCGCATATCGCCGACTTCAAGCCGATTGGCGCGCGTCGGGCCGAGGCGGGAGCCACACTCCTACCGGAAGGCGATGCCGGCTTTGCCTGGATGGCCGAGGATCTACATCCGGCCGGCGTGGCCGGCGATGCGCGTCTGGCCAGCGCCGAGCACGGCGCCGCGTTGGCCGCACAATTTGGCGCGCGCCTGGTCGAGATCATGGCCGAAACGCTGGCCTTTGATCTGAAAACGATCGGCCACCGCGCGTAGTACGCGCCCGGCGTCCGACGAACGGCACAAGGCGGGCTGTCCGCGAACGAACGCGATTACAGGCCGATAGGACAACAGGCCGGTTGTTTTCGATCAGGGATCAGCGATCGGCGGCTTCTGCGTCTTCCGGCGTGGCGCCCAGCACCTGGTCCAGCCAATGGCCGGCGCGGGTGGCCTTGGCGGTGAGGTAACGCCGGTTCTGATGGGTGACCCGGCCGTAGACGCCGCTGCGCTGGACGACTTCGACGCCGCCACGGCTCATGGCCTCGATCTTGGTCGGGTTGTTGGTCAGCAGCTCGATACGCCGGATTTCCAACTGTGCCAGCATTTCCAGCGCCACGTTGTAGCTGCGCTCGTCGTCGCCGAACCCCAGAACATGGTCGGCATCGACCGTATCCAGCCCTTCGTCCTGCAGGCTGTAGGCGCGCAGCTTGTTGGCCAGCCCGATGCCGCGGCCTTCCTGGGCCAGATAGAGCAACACGCCGCCGCCGTGGTCGGCGATCTTGGCTACGCTCGAGCGCAGCTGCTCGCCGCAGTCACAACGCAGGCTGCCGAACAGATCGCCGGTCAGGCAGGCCGAATGCAGGCGTACCGGCACGGCGTC
Organism: Salinisphaera sp. C84B14; assembly: GCF_040361435.1. Taxonomy (NCBI): domain Bacteria; kingdom Pseudomonadati; phylum Pseudomonadota; class Gammaproteobacteria; order Salinisphaerales; family Salinisphaeraceae; genus Salinisphaera; species Salinisphaera sp. C84B14. Next base: position 61,589 of record NZ_APNL01000015.1, read on the forward strand.
CGCCCATTGTTCCGGATCGCCGATGACGATGGCCAGATGCTCGCGCATGCCGTCGGCTTCGCGAAACAGCACGAAGCGCGAGCGCGGTGCGTCGTCCAGTGGGACGTCGGCGGCGCTGATGCGCTTGAGAAAATAGGGCGCGTTGTTTTCGTAGTCGGCCACGGCGTCGGTATCGATGGCCAGCAGGCTGCCGTCCTTAATCCGGGCCTCGATCGCGGCGAGGCGCTCGTCGGTGACCGGAGCGGTGATTGCGGCCGGAATGAGCAGACCTCGGCGCATGAGGGATAGCCCGGCGACATCGCCGTCGCAGGCGTTCGCTATCTCGTCGGCTGCGGGCTGGGATTTCGGATGCCGTGCGCAAGCCCAGTCAATGACCTGGGCCGCGCTGTCGTGCTCGCCAATCGGCAAGGCCATGCTTTCGTGCTCTGTATCGATGCCCAGCACTTCCAGACGGTGGCGGGTCACGATCAGGGAACAGGGGTTGCCCGCATGTTCGGCCAGGCGCTTGAGCGCATCGTCGCTCATGCCTTCCAGCGGGGCGACCAGGGTGGCCGGATGCGAGTTATCGGTCTGTGGGCTGCTGCTGCGGATGAGTACGGGCAAGCCGCGCCGCAAATCGAATATCGATCGTTCCACCTGTCGCATACTGTCTCTCAATCCGGTCCCTGTACGTAAAAATCAAGCCGCATGCGCCGGGCATGCGTGATCGTCGCTTCACAGGCGTTCGCATAGGGCGACGCAATATCCTAGAGTCTGTGGCCCGCGCGGTTTTCCGCGCCGCGTTGGACCAAGGATTGCGGCGAGCAAAAAATGCCTGTGATGGACGACGATTACGCCTGGCGGTTGATTCAGGATGCACGCAGCGAAGCGCGCGTCGCGCCGACCACGCTTGCCGATAGCAAGGCGCAACAGTGGCCCATCATAATAGATGAACGCCAGGCATGGCAGTTCGAGGGCGAGTGTTCGGCCTCGGCCGCTGCGCTGCTCGACGCGCTGCTGCCGGTCGCGCTGGGCGGGCCGCGCTTCGTGATCGCACAGCTCGGTCAGAGCCTGGATGGGCGAATCGCCACCGACAGCGGACACTCCCACTATGTCACCGGCCACGCCAGCCGTATTCATCTGCATCGACTGCGCGCGCTGGTGGACGCGGTGATCGTGGGTGCTGGCACCGTCGCCGCCGACGACCCGCAGCTGACGGTCCGACACGTGGACGGTACGAATCCGGTGCGCGTGGTGCTCGATCCCCGGGCGCGCCTGCACGCAGATCGCGGTCTTTTCGCCGATACCGAGACGCCTACGCTGCATGTCGTCGGCCCCGAGGCCGGGCCCAGCCCGGCCGGCGTAGAGCGCGTGGTGCTCGACTGCCCGGCGCAGGCGATGGACCCGGCCGCGGTGCTCGCCATGCTCGCCGAACGTGGCCTGACTCGCGTGCTCGTAGAGGGCGGCGGGGTGACGATCTCGCGCTTTCTCGACGCCGGCCTGCTGGACCGCCTGCATGTGGTGGTCGCCCCCATGCTCATCGGCTCGGGGCGCCCGGCGCTGTCGCTGGAACCGATCATGCGCCTCGACACCGCGCTGCGGCCGAGCTGCCGACATCAGGTCATGGGCGACGATATGTTTTTCGATCTGGATCTGCGCACGCCCGCATCGCCTGGCTAGAAACCTCGCAACGCGAATAACCGCCGTTTTATCCGCCGATTACGCCCGATGTACTGATTTGGCCGTGGTGGGCAATCGACCGCCTCGGCGAGTTGTCTTGGGTAGCACCGGCCGGTAAGGAAAGGTCCGCAGATCACGCAGATCAAAGAAAGCCATTTGCGGTTGTTCGTCGTCGCCTGGCGTACACGCCGCGCTTGTTCATCGCTGTGATCCGCGGTTGCTCTTCCGGACGAAGCCGTTGAATCCAGGCACGAGGCACCGCCACGACTTCTCTGGGGGCAAGGATTAGCCCGCCATCGGCATCGGCCTTATTTGCGAAGATCCGCTTTGGTTTGCGGACGGCCAGCATTCAGCCGACCATTGTTGGGCCAGGCGAGCACGAGCGCGCCAGGCAGGCTGGACACGAGCACCAGCACGCCGTAGCACAGCGACAGCGCGACGCCCTCGTGGGCGGGCAGACCGGCCAGTGACCAGACCAGCGCGGCCGCGCCCTCGCGCAGCCCCCATCCGGCGATTGAAAGCGGCAGCGCCATTACGAGAAGCACCGGCGGTATCAGCCAGACCAGCGTGCTGACCGGTGTGGCCAGATCGATGGCCTGGGCACAGAGCAGAAATACGCCGATATAGCTTGCGACTACGATCAGTGAACTGGCGAACTGCGCGGGCCAGACGTGGCGCGAGAGCAGGCTACGCCGCAGGTTTATTGCGAAGGCGTTGATTGCTGCAGCGACACGGGCATTACGCCAGGCCAGCGCGGCGCTCGCCGCGATCAGCAACGCAATCGTGACGGCCACGGCCATGCCCGACGGCGTGCTGATGGGGGCCGTCGAAAAGCGCGCTGCCATGCCCCGGGCAAGCAGCGGCGACTGCCAGAACGCCGCCACGGTAACGAGCACGAGCGACAGCTGGCCGGAAAAGCGCTCGATGAATACGGCATGCCAGGCGGCGACGGTGTCGGCATCGCCGCGCGCGTGGCGCCAGGCACGATTGGCGTCGCCGAGCACGCCGCCCGGCAGGATCTGATTCAAGAAGGTGGCAAGATAATATTCGCGAATCGCTGCACCCAGCGACAGGGTCAGCCCCATGCAGCCGGCCGTAAGTCGCCAGCGCCAGGCCGAGATCGCTACCTGCGGCACGGTGAGTGCGAGTGCGGCGGCAAGCCATGGGTAGCGCAGGTCGTGGAGTTGCCGCGTTACCGCGCCCGCGTCGATTTGCCAGAGTACCGCCGCAAGTACAATAAGCGTGGTCAGCGCACGCAGCCCGGTACTCCAAGCCGAACGGCTCATGGCCCGGGCGTGGCGAACAGATCCTGGTGGCCGACACGGATGACCAGCGCGTTCGCCCTGAGCGCGCTTGTACGTGCGCGCGCCCAGGCATCGATCCGGGCGCCGGCATCGGGCGCCTGTTCACGCGCGGCGCTGCGCCAGCCCTCGATCAACGCCGCGCCGAGCTCGGCGTCGCGGGCATCGATATGCCATGGGCTGGCGGCCAGACGTACATCGTAGCCCAGGGCTTCGAACGCCTGGCGCAGCACGGTGGGCGCGTCGGCGCCGAGGGCGGTGCCAAAGCTCTTGTCCCGGCGCTGATGGGCGGCCAGAAGATCAGTGACGAACTCATCGTCGGCGATCGCGGGCGTGAGGTCGATGCACCCGTCGATGCTCAGCACGAACAGGACCGCCGCCGAGCGGTCGGCACAGGCACGGGCGAGGCGCTCGATCCATTTGCGGGTGACCAGGTCGAACAATGCCGAGGCCGTGACTAGCTCGGCGCCGTCGAGGCCGGCTTCGAAACGGGCGTGATTGAGGTCCAGCGTATCGGTTTCGATGGTGATGGGCGCGCCGGCCGGGTCGACGAGCGTGGCCCCGTCGCGCTGTGCTGCGCCGAGCAAGGCGGGATCGTGATCGATAAGCCGCCAGTGTTGCGATCGCGCCAGCCGCGAGGCGAGATAACGCAGGTTGGACCCGCGCCCGGCGCCCAGGTCCACGATCCGGTGTTCGCTCGAAGCGCGCTGGGCCAGCCAGTGGGCAGCGGCTTCGGTGAGCGATTCGGCACGGGCTCGATGATCGACGGGCTCGCGCAAGCTCAGCCAGTCGGCTTCGAAGTGGCTGTGCGGGGTGGATTCGGTCATGACGCGAGCACCGCCGCGAATCGGCGCGCGACCGCGGGCCAATCGCGCTGACGTGCGCGCGCGCTGCGCGCGGCGGCCGCCGCGCAGCCCCGCTGTTCGGCGTCGTCGATGAGCGTGCGCAGCGCCTGTGCCAGCGCGTTCGCATCGCCCGGCGCCACCGACATGCCCGCGCCGGTGGGAAAGGTATCGGCCAGCGCGCCGCCGGTGGTGGTTACGATCGGCAGCCCGTGGGCCACGGCTTCGTCGATGACCATGCCATAGCCTTCGTAGTAGGAGGCGAGCACGAAGACATCGGCAGCGGCATAGTGCGCGTCTATTGACTCGCTATCCTGCGGGCCGTGCACGCGAATGCGCTCGGCAAGGCCGTGGTGCTCGATGGCTTCGCGCACGGCCCGGGCTTCGTTGGCGTCGCGCTGATCGTCGCCGACGAAATCGCAGCGCCAGTCGAGATCGGCGACCTGAGCCAGCGCCTCCACGAGCAGGCGATGGCCCTTGCGCGGGGTCAGGCTGGCCACGCATAGCAGACGACAGGGCCCTTGCGAGGCGGTTCGTGCCTGTATGGCCGGCCGCACACCGGGTTCGACGACCGTGATACGGCTTTCTTCGGCGAGGTTGAGGGCGACCAGCCGGCGCGCGGTGAACTGGCTGGTGACCACCACACGGGCCGCGCAGGCCAACGTGCGACGTTCGGCCTCAAGCAGGCGTTGCCGGGTATCGGCTGCCAGCCCGGTCTCGTCGCAGAGCGGATGGTGTACCAGCACCACGAGCGAGCGGTTGGCGGCATGCCGTTCGACCACCTCGGGCAGCCCGCCGGCGGCAAGGCCGTCGATAACGATCGACGTATTCGGCGCACAGGCCGCCAGCGCCCGGTCGAGGGCGCTTATCGCGGCGCTATCCGGAACCGGAAATACGCCGTCGAGTTCGATAACGTCGACGTCGATGCCGTCCGACCTGAGGCCCCCGACGATGGCGCGATCGTAGAAATAGCCGCCGGTGGGCTGGTCGATCGCGCCGGCCACCAGGAACGAAACCTGCCTCACACGTTGCCCTCGTAGCTCGCCCAGGCGATATGCGATTCCGCCAGGGTGACGCGCATGGCGGCAAGGGCGGTGGCCGTGCTGCCCAGCTCGCCGGCATGGATGGCGCTGCGCAGCCGATCGAATACGACCTTGGCCAGGAATTCGGTGGTGGTATTGCGGCCGTTGAATTCGTCGACGTCGTCGAGGTTGCGCATGTTCAGCTCCGCCAGGGTCCGCTTGAGGGCGTCGCTGGCGAGGCCGATATCGATGACCAGGTCGCTTTCGTCGAGTTCGGCGCGCATGAAGGATACGTCCACCACATAGGTCGCGCCGTGGGTGTGCTGGGCCGGGCCGAAGATTTCGCCGGTAAAACTATGGGCGATCATGAAATGATCGCGAACGGTCAGGCTGAACATATTCAGTCCTTATCTTGGTTGCTAGAGAAAACGCCCGGTCAGTCGTAGCGGATGCGCTGGCACAGGCTGTTATCGGCCGGCGATGCCAGACGATGCATGACCGACGGCAGATCGTCGAAGGCGGCGTCCTCGGCTTCAAAGAGGGCATCGAAGCGGGCATCGGCAAGCAGCGAGACGGCCAGCGCCAGACGCGAGCCGTGATCGCGCCGCGAACGCCGGCTGGGCGATACCGCCCCCACCTGGCTCGAACGCAGCGTCAGCCGCTGGGAATGAAATGCGCCGCCCAGACCCACGGTCACCGGCATAGCACCATACCAGCTCATTTCCAGCACCGTGGCTTCGAAGCCGGCCAGCGCAATCGCCGTGTCCAGGCCTGCACTGCTCGCACTGGCATGTACGACCACGTCGCGATCGCCAGTCGCTGCGTCGGGCCGTCGGAAGGCTACGCCGAGGGCCTGCGCCAGCGCGCCCTTGTCGGGGTCGATATCGACCAGTTCGATGGCGGTGCCGGGGATGCCGGCCGCAAGACCGGCAATCAGCGCGCCGATTACGCCTGCGCCGATCACGCTGACGCGGTCGCCCACGCCGATGCCGGCGTCCCAGAGGGCGTTCACCGCGGTTTCCATATTCGCAGCGAGCACGGCGCGTGCTGCGGGCACGTCGGCAGGCAACGCTACGACCGCGTCGACGTCCACGACGTAGCGTGTCTGATGCGGATAAAGGCAGAACACCTCGCGGCCCAGCCAGTCTTCGGGGCCTTCTTCGACGACGCCGACGTTGGCATACCCATGCTTGACGGGGCCCGGCAGGCTGCCGGCCTGAAACGGTGCGCGCATGCGTTCGTATTCGCTTTCAGGCACCGCGCCGGAGAACACCAGTGTTTCGGTACCGCGGCTTACCGCCGAGTAACGGCTGCGTACAAGCAGCTGCCCGGGCGCGCGTTCGGGCAACGGCTGCCGGTGCAGCGCACAGGCGTTGGGCGGCTCCAGCCATAGGGCACGGGCAAAACGGTCGGTCATGCGTATGTCATACAATTGCAACGAAAAGAGACAGGTTTACGTAAACTCGTCAACGCGGCGGGTGGGTTGCGCCAGCCCCGCGAAAGGCCTACCGGCGCCCCTGTGCGCTGCCCACGAGTAAGAACCCAAGTGCGAAATGTAACCCGCATCACGCCTTTGCAGCGACCAGCGACTTTTCCGCGGGTCCCCGGAAGCCCGCGCGTGGCCGGGCCCCACGTGCGCGAGCACGGCCGCATGCTGTCTTCGCAGGGCGACGATACGCGCGCCGCGGTAATCGAGTTGCTGTTCGGTTTCACCGCGCTTGGCGTGGTCATGGAGGTGTTGCTTTACGCGCTGGCAGGCCCGGCGGCGCTTCGCTTGACCGTAGCTGGACTTTATCTGGCCCTGGCGGCGCTGCTCTATGTCCGCCGCTCGGCCTGGCCACGGCCGTTCGGCTGGGCCAATCGGATTACGCTGCTACGCGGCGCGATCGTCATGCTTCTCGCCGGTGCCGGCCTGTTCCCCACGTTCTTGAGCGAACACGTTCATGTATTTGTCGCCATGGCGATAGGCTGTTTGCTGCTGGACGGGGTAGACGGCTGGGTGGCGCGCCGCACCGGCAGCAGCGGTGCCTTCGGCGCCCGTTTCGATATGGAGCTCGATGCGTTCTTCCTGCTGGTCTTGTCGCTCGTGGTGGTTGCCCTGGGCAAGGCCGGGCCCTGGGTGCTGGCGATTGGGCTGGCGCGCTATATTTTCATAGCGGCGCAGATGCTGTTCCCGGCGCTCAAACGGCCGTTGCCGCCTTCTGTGCTGCGCAAGATCGGCTGCGTATGGCCGGGCGCGACGCTCATGCTCTGTCTGTTGCCGGTGGTCACGCCGCCCGTGGCCCGCGTGGCGCTGCTAGTCGCGCTGGCGCTACTGTTGCTGTCGTTCGGGCGGGATATCCTTTGGCTGCTGCGCCGTGCGCATGCGCCCATCGCCGGCGCCGACTAGCCCTGATTCGAACGCCCAGGCCGACGAGCACGCAAGCGACCGCGGGCCGCCCGGGCTTGGCAACCCGCGCTGTCCCATGCGCCTTGCGGCGCGCAGCCGCCGGATAAGTTTTGTCTAACGCGTGGTCAGGCAGGCACAGGGCGCCAGATGCGCGACCTTGTGCGACGTGCTGCCGATCACCAGGCCGGTGAAATCGCTGAGTCCACGGCGGCCCATGATGATCAGATCGGCGTCGACGCGCTTGGCAGCGGCTACGATCTGCTGGGCCGGGTCTCCGCCGAGTATCTCGGTTTCGATTTTCTTGCATCCGGCGGCCTCGAGCAGGCCGCGCGCGGCCGCTACGACCGATTCGCCCGCGGCTTCCAGTTCGGCCCGGGAAGGCTGCAGGGTAATCGCCGCGCCGCCGAGCGCGAGCGTCTTTTCGTGCCCGGTATGTTGGGGAATATGCACCACGTGCACCGCAGCGTCGTAGCGCTGGCCCATATCGGCTGCGATATCGATGGCGCGTTTCGAGTGCTCGGAGCCGTCGACCGCGACGACGATGGCGTTGAACATCATCTTTCTCCTTGTGAAACCGGCTTGGCTCCAGAGTACACGCCCGAGCGTGCATGAAAAGCGTGTGCGCAATGGAAAGCGGGCATGTTTTATGATTGTGTAATATGCAGGTAAAGGATAGCTGTGTAATATTTATGCAGGCATGAGAACGCGGTCGGGCGTCGCGCATGCGTCGTCCGGCCAGGGCGGGGACATCATGAAGACACGGTTTTTCGACCGGTTGATCGCTCAAGGCACGCTCGTCGTGCACTTCCCGGATACAAACACGCGGATCATCGGCCAGGGGCCGCCTACAGCGCATATCCATCTGCGCGAACGCAAGGTACTGGCGCGGCTGCTCTCGGATCCGGAAATGGCTTTCGGCGAAGCCTATATGGACGGTGACTGGTGGCCGGGCGAGGGCGGCCTGCTGGCAGTTTTCGAGCTGTATTTCACGAACGCGGACAAGTTCGGTTCCAACCCCATCCTCGATCTGGCGCGCCATGCGCTGCGCGGGCTTCGCGAAGCCAATTCGCGGCTGCGCTCACGACGCAACGTCAGGCACCACTACGATATCGATCACGAACTGTTCGCACGCTTTCTCGATAGTGAGATGCACTATTCCTGTGCCTATTTCGAAAGCCCCGACATGGACCTGGAAGCAGCCCAGCAGGCCAAGTGTCGCCATATCGCGCGCAAGCTCTGTCTCGAGCCGGGCGATCGCGTGCTCGATATCGGCTGCGGCTGGGGCGGACTGGCGCGCTATCTTGCCCGGCATTACGACGTGACCGTCACCGGGCTGACGCTTTCCGACGACCAGTACGAATATGCGCAGGCGCGCGCCCAGCATGAAGGGCTGGCCGATCGCCTGCGTTTTCTCAAGCAGGACTATCGCGAACACCAGCGCCAGGAAAGCGATGGCTACGACGCCATCGTGAGCGTGGGTATGTTTGAACATGTCGGCCGGCCACAGTTTCAGATCTTTTTCGATCAGGTGCAGCGTTTGCTCAACCCCGGCGGGCGCAGCCTGATCCATACGATCGGGCGAAACGGCCCGCCGATCGAGGATACCCACGGCTGGATCGAGCGCTATATCTTCCCCGGCGGCTATGTGCCTTCGCTGTCAGAGGTTGTGCCCTGTATCGAGAAGACGGGCATGAGTCTGGCGGACGTCGAAGTGTGGCGGCTGCACTACGCGCGCACGCTGGATTGCTGGAATCAGCGCTTTCAACAGCATCGCGAGGCGTTTCGAGACCGCCTGGGCGAACGCTTCTGCCGGATGTGGGAGTTCTATCTGCTGGGCTGCCAGGCCATCTTTCGCTGGGGCGAGCTCGTGGTGTTCCATCTCCAGCTTGCCCAGCGCAATGATGTGGTGCCCGTGACCCGCGATTATCTCTACCGCGCTCGACTCGAGGCGCCGCGTCGAATTCAGGATACCGAGTTCGACCGCACCGGCTGAATGCTGCCCGAACGCAGGCGCGCGGCGATGGTGGTCGCCAGAAACAGCGTGGTACACAGTGCCAGCCCCCAGACGTTGATGCCGAGCGTCTGTGCATACGGGCCGCTGCCCAGCGACAGGGCGTCAGGAATCAGGTCGAGGCCGGCCAGGCGTTCGAGCGCCAGGGCAATTCCGATCACCACCCCCGGCCACAGGGCCACGTGAAACGACAGTCGACCGGCGCCGGGCAGCCAGGCCAGCAGAAAGATCGGCGCCAGACCCATGATGGCGGTGCCGCTGATGGTAGTCGCGGCGATCACGGCCGGGCCGACGCCTTTGATATACAGAGACAGCAGCGGCAGATTGCCCAATAGGGCTATGATCCACATCGCCCGGCGGCCGCGCTGCTGGTCCTTATGGGTGGGCACGGCACGGGCGACGCGCCAGTCGCGGGCGGTGAACTTCGCGGTGGAGGCGAAGGTGGAATCGAGCGTCGAGCCGGCGCTGGCCAGCATTACCGCGTTGAACAGCAGCATCATGCCCAGGCCCAGCGCCATGGGTACGGCCACGGCGACCGACGGCGTTGCCGGGATGTTTTCGGCCAGGGCATAAAGGCCGGCTACGCTAAAGCCGGCAATCAGCGCGCCGCCGAGCAGCGCGGCGAGTACGAAGCTGGCCACCATCTTGTGCGGCGGACTGACGAAGGCGCGGTCGGTAAGTACCGGATCGTGAAAGCCGTACGACAGCGTCTGCACGAGGGCCAGCACGGCAAAAGTAATACCGTGCATGCGCATCTCGGCGCCGACCAGCGGTGCTGCGGCGCCGGTGCCCGTGGCGCCGATCAGGCCCGGCGCCAATACCACGAGAGTAACGACCAGCAGCAGCGCAATCAGCACCATCTGGGCCGCGTCGGTCACGATCGAGGAACGCAGCCCGCCGCGGCGGGCGTAGTAGAGGGTCAGGCCGGTGAAAGCGATCACCGCCACCCAGTAGGGCGTGCTGCCTTCGCTGCCGAAATAGAGGGCGGCGACCTTGGTGTTCGACCAGATCTCGTTGAACAGGCGAATGCCGATCACGACCAGAAACAGCCGGGTCGCGGTCGCGCCGTACTTACGTTCGAGAAATGCGGCCAGCGAATTGTCGTGGCCGTAGCGGCGGATGAAGTAGACCGCAACGGCCACCACCACGAAGGCCAGCCAGTAGCTGGCATAGCCGATGCCGCCCCAGTAGCCGAAAGCGGCGGTCAGGTTCATGGCGTTGTCGACGCTCTTGGCCATCACCCAGGAGATGGCCGCCGACGCGCCGAGCAGCCACACGCCGGGGCTGCGCCCGCTCAGAGAATGCCCGCCAAAAAACCCCATCGGCCCGCTGGCACGCGGGGTAGCCCGAAGCACGATCAGGGCATAAGCCGCGAACACCAGCCATGGCGTGAACGCCAGGGCGCCGGTCAGCAGGTGATTCAGAGTCGTCCCTGTTCGCGGATCGGATGCCAGCCGTCGCCGTCGGCACGGCCGAGCTGGTCGAGCATCTGCGGCAGGCGTTCATCGGCACCGGCACGCGCGCGCAAACGTACGTCCAGCAGATAGCGCCGCGTCGCATCGAGCGTCAGTCCGCCGTCGATCGCAAGCGGGCCCTCGCTTTCCACCACCGTCGCACGCAGGCCCTCATCGGCGTGGGCGAGGGCCGCCGTGAAGCGACCCAGGGGCACCGGTGGGTTGAACAGCTGCCAGCGCGTGTTCACCAGGCTGATCTGGCCGGCGAGGGCGTCGAAGTGCAGTTCGTCGTCGAACACCGCTTCGTCGATATTCACCCGGACATCGCCCGACAGCGGCAGGAAGGTATAGCCGCCGAGTTTGGCCAGCCAGCCTGCCGAGGCGCTGCCGGTCACGTTCTTGATGGTGGTTTGTCCGAACAACGAACGCGAGACATCGGCATCGAAGCCGCTGAGGTCGGAGTCGATCTGCAGGCGCGCACTGATACGCGCGAGCAGCAGCGACGCGGGCTCCAACTGCCAGGCAACGTTCTCGATGGCGCCGTCGGGCCCGGAAATATAGCTGGCGCGGCCGTCGAAGAGCGTGCCGCTGACGCCGCCCATGGAAATGGGGCCCATCTGTTGCGCCCAGCCGGCCGCCACCCTAGCCGGCAGGAAGGCGACCAGGCCAATCACGAACGCGACGAGCCCGATCAGGCCATAGCGAAGTGCGCGCATCATGGGTTGCCTCGCGCGAGCGTCAGTCGTGCCTGCACGGTGCCGGCCTCCTCATCGCGTGTGATGGTCATCTGCTGTGCCGCCACGCCGTAGTCGCGCTGCAGGCTGCGCAGCCAGAACAGCATCTGGTTGAAGTTGGCCTTTTCGAGGGTGACCGTGGCCTGGTCATCGTCGTCCGGCTGGATGCGTCGTACTGCCTCGCCCAGGCCGTTATCACGGCTGGTCGTGTCCACGATCGACAGCAGTGAATCGTTGCGGCCCTGAATACGGCGCTGGGTATTGTCGGCCTGCAGCAGGCGAGCTTCGTCGCGAATACCCAGCATCCAGCGTGTTTCGTCTGCCTGTGCGGTCAGGCGCAGGCGGCCTTCCTCGACGCTGGTGTTGAGCGGACGCCACAGCGCGTAATAGAACAGGGCGATCGTTACGACGATCGCACAGGTGATCACCGCCACACGCTCGCGCGGAGCCAGGCCTTCGTACCACTGGCGTAATGCGTTCATGAGGACCCCGCGCTGACGCTGGCACGTATCTGCACACCGTTGGCGGCTGCGTCGGCGCTTTCGACGTTCAGGGTGGTGCCAGGCTTGCGTGCAAAGCCGGCGCGCAGGGCTTCCAGCGACTGCACGCTGTCGCCGCGCAGGCTCAGATACAGCGCGCCATCGCGATACTGCAGCGACTGAATGGTCAGGTTGCCGGCCTGGCCGGTGACTTCGGCCGTAGCCTGGAGCAGCGGAAACACACCGCCGCTGCCGCCGCTGCCACGCAGCTGGCGTATGTTCTGTTCGGCCTGCACGCGCAGGTCGTTGATGGTGCCGACCCTTGGAAAGGTTTCCCGAAACACGCTTTCGCTGCGCGCTTCGAGGGCGTCGATACGCTGGTGGAGCTGGTAGCTTTCGATGCCGCGTGCGGCCAGGGCAACCAGCAGCCAGGCGGCTGCCAGGCCTGCGGTGAGCCGAAACGGCTGCCACCAGGCCTGCATCGCCGAGGCACGCGCAAACACGCCCTGACGCAGGTTGATGCCGGTACGCGCATGGGCATCGGCTCGGGCCAGAAGCTGGGCGAAGACGGTGTCGTCGTCGCCGTGTTCGATCGATTCCAGCTCCGGCGCCGGCTCCAGGGTCCGTTCGTCGCGCAACCGTTGTGTGATGGCACTGTTTTCGGCCGCTTCGACGCACAGCCGCGCGGGCGGCGTGCAGCCGCCGGCCAGCACCGGCCATAGCGAGGGTTCGCAGGCAAAGCCGTGGCCGCTCTCGGTTCGGGTGAGCACGCGCTCGTCGATCACGGCCACATGCCAGCTCTGCTCGGCGTTGGGCAGGGCGAATACGTCCGGCACCGCCTGTACGATATCCAGGCCCGCAGCCGTGCAGGCGTCGAGCAGGCTCTGAAGCAGGGCGCGGTCGATGACCAGAACCGGCGTATCGCCATCGTCGGCGGCCTTGGCGGCAAGGGCGAAATGCAGATCGTCCACCCGTGTGACCAGGCGATCTTCCAGGGCGAAGGCCGCGGCCTGCAGGCGGCGCTTGGCCTGGCGGATGGGCGGCAGCGCGACCCGGGTGATGAGTACATCTTCGCTGGGCACGAGCAGCGTGCATTCACGCCCGTCCGCGGCCCGTGCGGCCTCGTCGAGCGGACCGCGCACGAGTTCATCGGCCGCATTCAGCCAGGCGGCGTGTTCGCCGTCGAAATGCACGATGAATCGTTCAGCCACGAAAACATACCCCCGGAATCGTGGACCGTGACCCATGCGGCGACCCCAGGCGATGACGGGCCCCGCGGGTGACGATCCGCGGCCAGTCTACCTGAATCGACAGCGCTTTTAACGTCTGCAGACCGTGGATGGCCGGGGCCCGGGTCGCGCCCGCCCGGCCTGCCGGGAGCTGGCCGCGCACAGGCCTGCCCATGCGGTCTCGTCGCGGCGCGGGATCAATCGACATTGGTGCTGTGGCGCACGGTACGAACGGCGCCGTTGTCACCGCGCTCGAGCACGCTGAAGAACTGGACCTGAGCACGATCGACCGTGATCTGGCCGCTGGCGAGGAAATAGTGGGTCATGACGTCCAGGCGATTGGCGTCGATCTCCAGCCCGGCCAGGGCTGGATCCTGCAGAAACGCATCGACTGATTTCCACGGCTCGTCGGCGCGGGATTTCAGCAGTGCCTCGCCGGTGCTTGGCGGCAGTTCCGGGACGATGGTGGCAAGCACGGGCGCCGGCGCGGTATTCACGTTGATGGGCGTGACCTGCGGCAGCGCGGTGATATACGGTTCCAGCGCGGCATAGATCGCGGGGGTGACGCCCTTGACCAGGCGCAGCTCGCTGGCGCTGGCCATGAGCGTGTTCGCGGTTCGATAGGCCGGTGTCAGGCCCAGGTAATAATCGTCTTCGGCGCCGTCCGGCAGCGTCGGGTTGATATCGGCGTCGATCCAGTCGCGGGTGGCGGCGGCGATGGTGCGCGCGGTGACCTGATCGGTATCGGCGACCAGCTCGATGAGCCGCTGGAATTGCTCTTGTGCCGCTTCGGTGTCCGAGCCGTTGAGGTTATTGAGGTTGAAACGGCCCTGTAGATCAATGATACGGCCCTGCAGCGCGCCGCCGTCCAGCGGCAGATAATCCACCGGCTGCGCCCAGGCTTCTTCGAGGCTGTCGATATCGCTGTTCTGGGCATCCTGACGCAGCAGCTTGCCCAGCCAGTTCTCGATACCCACCGCATACCACCAGGCCTGCTCGGACTGCCAGATATTACCGCTGCGATGCAGGGCGAGGTTCATCTGCGAGAGCATGCCGGCACCGATAATCCCTACCAGGGCGACGATGAGCATCGCGGTGAGCAGGGCCACGCCGCCCTGGTTGTGCCGATGCACGATCGTCATTTCTCGGCTCCGGGCACCATGAACAGCAGGCGCAGGTCGCCCCAGGTCGGGGTGGTTACCCGCAGTTCGATCGCCAGCGGCGGATCATAGCTGGCGGCGATGGTGCCGGCCGAGGTCTGGAGCGCGGACGTGGCTGCGCCGATCGAGCTATTCGCCGGCCAGCGGTCCTGCCATTCGCGGTCGCCGTCGAGAAAACGCCACTCCAGGTTGGATACGTCCTCGAGCAGCACCGACTCGACCGGCGCGCTGTCCTGGGCTCGATCGAGCACCCGCCAGTGCACGCGTACGAGGTTGTTGTCTTCGTCGATCCGATAGGCCACGCGCTGGAGGTTGCTGCGGATATCGCCGAGCGGGTTGCGCCAGCCGTTGCGGGTGAACTGCAGGCCGATATCCGGGCTGCCGTAGAGCGCGGGTTCGCTATCGCCGAAGCTGTCGCGAATCGGCCGGTTGACGATCTGTTCGAGGTCGTTGCGCATGCGCCATGCCGCCATCTGCAGCGTCTTGCTGCGATCGAGCGCGGCGGTCACGGTTTCCCGGGTCGAAATCACCGACGATAGTCCGCCGTACGCCATGGCCGCCATCACCACGAAAACGGCGATCGCGATCAGCAGCTCGATCAGCGTAAAGCCGCGGCTTCTTGCCGGCATCGTCATCAGAAGTTGGACCCGTAATCGCGGGCGCTATCGGCGTCGGCCTCTGTCGCGTCGTCGTCGGCGTTGGCCGGCGCGTTCTGGAGTGCGACGTGCTGGGTAACGAACCCGCTGAGCAGGGCGGTCGAGTCGGTTTCCGGTTCGCCGCTGTTGGGGTCGATACGGAATACGCGAACATCGATACGGCGTACGTCGGGATCGGGCGATTCCTGAATTTCGGCTTCCCAGTGCCAGTTGGTATCGCCCATATCGGTGTCGCCGTCTTCCGTGCCGGTGCCGGGCCACTGTTCGGCGATCTGGTACTGCACCAGCTGATTGCGGGCCACCCACTGGGCGATCGTGCGGTCGTGAATATAGCGGGCGTAGTCGGCATAGCGGGCGCCGCCGGAAATGAACGCGCCCAGCGCCAGCGCGATGATGGCGGTCGCCACCAGCACTTCGACCAGCGTGAAGCCGTGTTCGCGTTTCATCGCGGCCCGTCCACCCGATTCATTTCGAGCGTGCCGCCCGCTTCGCCGGTGATGCGGTAGCGATAGTCCACGTCGTTGGCGTAGAGCTCGAGTTCGAACGGCACGAACTCGCCGCTGGACAGCAATACAGCCTCGGGGCGTACGAGATCTTCCTCTTCTTCATCCTCGTCGGCGCGTACCAGGCGTGGGCGGTCATCGCCGCGATCCACCAGTACCAGCACGATGGCGTCGCCCAGCTCGCGTGGACGCAGCGGCGTGTCCGGCGCGTTCAGCGGCTGCCAGCCGTCGTCACCCAGGCGCAGGAAGCGGTAACCACCGCGGGTGATATCCAGGCCGATCTCGCGGCCGTATAGAATCGCATCGTCGGCGGCGGTCTGCAGCAGGGCGTTGAGCCGATCGGCTTCGGTATCGAGCCGGTCGGCCGGGCCGGTCGGGTTGATCGACAGCGACACGAAAGCCAGCACCACGCCGATGATCAGGGCAACGACGAGTACCTCGATGAGCGTGAAGCCGCGCTGTTGACCCCGTGCCGGCACCTGCAAAACAACCTAGCGCTAGCTGTCCAGCGCCCAGTTGCCGATATCGGCGTCCGAATCCTCGCCGCCGGGACGGCCGTCGCGCCCGAGCGTGTAGACGTCGATCTCGCCGTGTTCGCCGGGGTTGCGATAGTGATAGACGTTGCCCCAGGGGTCGGTCGGAATGCGGTCAAGATAGCCGCCGGACTTCCAGTTGCGCGGTTCGGGCTGGGTGGTCGGCTTGTCCACCAGCGCGGCCAGACCCTGTTCCGTGGTGGGGTACTGGAAGTTGTCGAGGCGATAGAGTTTGAGCGCGGATTCCACCGCGCGAATGTCCTGGCGGGCCTTGGCCACGCGGGCCTCGTCCGGGCGCGAGATGATCTGCGGGACGACCAGCGCGGCGAGAATGCCCAGGATGACCACCACGACCATGATCTCGATGAGGGTGAAACCGCCCTGTGCGCGCGGCGTTGCGGCGTGAAGCCCTTGTCGTTTCATGTCGTTCTACTCCTCGGTGGCTATCGGTTCGGGTCGATGTATGAGTGTACGCGCGCCGCACGGGCGCCCGTGCAACGCGGGCCGCGGGCTATTTGACCAGCTGGTTGAGGTTGAATACCGGCTGCAGGATCGCGAGCACGATAATCAGCACCAGGCCGCCCATGAGCAGGATCACCGCCGGGCCCAGTATGCCCATGACACCTTGCCGTAATGTTTCCACCTCGCGTTCCTGATGTTCGGCCGCGCGGCCGAGCATCATATCCAGCTCGCCGGAGATTTCGCCGTTGGCGATCATATGCAGGGTGATCGGCGGGAACAGCCGCTCGCGCCCGAGCGCGCGATGGATGGCATCGCCTTCACGCACCCGGGTGGAGGCGCGCTTGATGGCATCGCGCATGGGCAGGTTGGTTACCACATCGGCACCGATGGTCATGGCATCCAGCGCCGGCACGCCGCTGCGGGTGAGAATCGAAAGCGTGCGGGTGAAGCGGGCGGTGTTCACGCCGCGCACGAAGCGCCCGATCAGC
This sequence comes from Salinisphaera sp. C84B14, assembly GCF_040361435.1. NCBI lineage: Bacteria > Pseudomonadati > Pseudomonadota > Gammaproteobacteria > Salinisphaerales > Salinisphaeraceae > Salinisphaera > Salinisphaera sp. C84B14. The sequence goes on from NZ_APNL01000015.1 coordinate 78,511, forward strand.
GGTAGCTTGAGGATACGGGCCTGTACCGCGCGCTTGAACGCGGGCTGGCGCATGCCATAGATAAAGGCGGTGACGGCTGCCGCGATCAGCAGGGCGAGCAGCCAGCCCCAGACACGCAGAAAATCGCTCACCGATATCAGGCCGGTGGTCAGCGCCGGCAGGTCGGCGCCGACGCTGTCGAACACCTGCACCAGATCGGGGACGACGGTGGTCAGCAGCGCGATCACGATAGCGATCGCCACAATCGACAGAAACGCCGGATAGATCAGTGCAGCCATGACTTTCTGGCGCATCGACTGCTGGTCTTCGACATAGTCGGCCAGGCCGTTGAGCACTTCGTCGATCCGCCCGGACTGTTCGCCTGCGGCGGTGGTCGCGCGATAGAGCTCGTCGAAGCTGTTGGGAAACTCGCCCAGCGCGTCCGCCAGCGTATGGCCTTCCACGACCTGCGAACGCACGCCGACGATGATCTTGCGGACCTTGTCGCTGTCCGTCTGTTCGGCCACCGCCTTGAGGGCTTCTTCCATGGGCAGGCCGGCATGGGTGAGGGTCGCCAGCTGGCGGGTAAACAGCGACAGCTCGGTCACGCTGATGCCACGCCGGAACGAAATGCTGCGCGAGCCGCCGCTCTTGCGGTCGGATACTTCGCTGACTTCGAGCGGGGTCAGCCCCTGTTCGCGCAGCTGGGCCCGAATGGCGCGAGCGGCGTCGCCTTCGAGAATGCCTTTCTTTTCGCGCCCGCGGGCGTCGAGTGCGGTGTATTCGTAGGCGCCCATCAGCCTTCACGCGTGACGCGCAGCACTTCCTCGAGGGTGGTGTTGCCGGCCAGTACGTTGGCCACGCCGTCCGCGCGAATGCTGGGCGTGCTCTGGCGGGCGTGTTTTTCCAGCTTCTGTTCCGAGGCCTGTTCGTGGATGAGGTTGCGCATTTCGTCGTCAACGACCACCAGCTCGTAGACGCCGGTACGTCCACGAAAACCCGACTGGTTGCAGGCATCGCAGCCGGCAGGCTTGTACAGCGTCGGCGGCGTGTTCGGATCTACCCCCAGCAGTTCGCATTCGCGCCGGTTGGCCTCGTAGGGCGCTCGACAGCTCTTGCAGAGCGTGCGCACCAGGCGCTGCGCCATGATGCCGATCAGGCTCGACGACAGCAGGAACGGCTCCACGCCCATGTCGCGCAGGCGGGCAATCGCGCCCACCGCGGTATTGGTATGCAGCGTGGAGAGCACCAGATGGCCGGTCAGCGAGGCCTGGACCGCAATCTCGGCGGTTTCCAGATCGCGGATTTCGCCGATCATCACCACGTCCGGATCCTGGCGCAGAATTGCCCGCAGCCCGCGCGCGAAGCTCATGTCGACCTTGGAATTGACCTGGGTCTGGCCGATGCCGTCGAGGTAATACTCGATCGGGTCTTCCACGGTCATGATGTTGCGGGTGCGATCGTTGATACGGGTGAGCCCGGCATAGAGCGTGGTGGTCTTGCCCGAGCCGGTCGGGCCGGTGACCAGCATGATGCCGTGCGGCTTGTGAATGAGTTCGTCGATCGCGCTGAGCGTATCCGCCGGCATGCCCAGCTGGGGCAAATCCAGCCGGCCGGCCTGCTTGTCGAGCAGACGCATCACCACGCGTTCGCCGTTGCCCGAGGGGATGGTGGATACACGCACGTCCACGGGGCGACCAGCGATACGTACCGAAATACGCCCGTCCTGGGGCACGCGTTTTTCGGCGATGTCGAGCTTGGCCATCACCTTAACGCGCGAAATCAGCCGCGGGGCGAGCTGGCGCGGCGGGTTGAGCACCTCGCGCAGGACGCCGTCCACGCGAAAGCGCACGGTCAGTCGCGCTTCGAACGGCTCGATATGAATATCCGACGCGTTTTCCTTGATCGCTTCGGTGAGCAGGGCGTTGATCAGACGGATGATCGGTGCGTCGTCCGAGGATTCCAGCAGGTCGGCCGGCTCGGACAGGGCACGCGCGGCATCGGTCAGGTCCATGTCCTCGTCCATGCCCTCGACGATCTGCATGGACTCGTTGGCCTTGCCTTCGTAGTCGTGCTGGAGCAGGGCATCGAACGAGCCGGCATCGACGCGTTCGATGGCCAGCGGACGTCGGCAATAGCGCCGGACTTCCGACAGCGCGGTCTGGTTTACGGGGCTGCGTACGGTCACCTGCACCGCGCCGTCGCGTTCGCCGGCGAGCATAATGCCGTGGCGCTTGGCAAACGCGAACGGCAGCCGGTCGATGCTGCCGGCGCCCGAGGCAGGCGCGGCATCACGATCGTGTTCGACGATCGGTTCAAGGCTGAGCGTTTCGAGGCTGTCGCTCATGTTCGCTCCTGCCGGTTGCGGCTAGAACCTGTTAACGCGAAACAAACCACGGCGCCGCGGCCGATGTTGTGCAAGACAATGCGCGGCGCGCGGGGCGTTGCTTTGCGACTTGGGCGAGCTGGAACGCCGGATGATGCACAAATGGTCGGCGTCGCGACGGGTTGGGTCCAGAAATCCACCTTAAGGCCATGCTCGTCGTTCATTTGGGTCACCAAACATCTCTCCTCGCGCCTTGCCTGGCGAATTTCTGAAAGGCAACGCGACGATTGGCGTGAGTGTTAACAGCCCTAGAAATCGTCACCGCGGCGTTTTTCGCCGCCGCTATCGCGCTCGCTGTCGCGTACGCTGCTTTCATTACTGCTGACGCCCGAATCCCGCGAGAACGAGTCGCGATCGTCGTAGTCCTCGATCGGGGGCAGCTGCGGGCGCTGTTCTTCACCCATCAGCGGAATGCTGGTTTCGGCCTGCTGTTCCTGCAGCGAGCGAATATAGTTGTATTTCTTGCGGGTGAAGTAGTCGGCTTCGCCACCGCCGCGCAGAATGGTTGGACGGATGAAGTTGAGCAGGTTGCGCTTGTTCTTCTGCACGGTGCGATTGGTGAACAGCGCACCAAGGATCGGGATATCGCCCAACACCGGCACTTTCTGTTCCGTCTCGACGACCTGATCGTCGATCAGGCCGCCCAGCACCAGAATCTGGCCGTTCTCCACTTCTACGGACGTGGTAAGCGTGCGGTTATTGGTAATCAGGTCCACCGCCCCGGTCTGGCTCGAGCCCTGGGCGATGCTCGAGACTTCCTGGTCGATGGTCAGCTGGATGGTATCGCCCGCGCTGATCTGCGGGGTGAAGCCCAGCGTCAGGCCCACGTCCTTGCGTTCGATGGTCTGGAACGGGTTGGTCAGGCCGTTGGTCGCGCCGCCGCCGGTGGTGCCGCTGGTGTAGTTGCCGGTCACGAACGGCACTTCCTGGCCGACCTTGATTTCGGCTTCCTCGTTATCGCGGGTGATCAACGACGGCGTGGAGAGCACATTGGTGTTGGTATTGCCGGACAGGGCGTTCACGAGCACCGCAAAACTGGTACCGCTGTCGTTGATGGTGCCTAAGCCTAGATTGATGCCCTGCTGGACGAGATCGAGCGGCGTGCCATCAAGCGCGAGCGAAGGAATGGCTCTAAGCGTCGTCTGATCCAGAATACTGGCCGCTGCCGGCCCACCGTCTTCAAACGCGGCCACGTTCACGCCCAGCTGGCGCGAACGCGACAGCGTGACTTCCGCGATGATGGCTTCGACCAGCACCTGGCCGCGGCGGATATCCAGCTGACTAATGACCTGCTTGATCTCGCGCATCATATCCGCCGGCGCGGTCACAACCAGGGCATTGGACGCCGGCTCGGCGATTACGGTGACGCCGTTGGCGCTCGCGCCGCCGGCCGAGCGCGTGGCCGCGCTGCTACCGCTGGCCGAGGTCGGGTTGCTGGCACTGCTTGCCGTCGCGCCGTTGCCGCTGGCGAAGTTCTGCAGGACGGGGGCCAGGGATTCGGCGTCGGCGTAGTCGAGATAGACGACCTGGGTGCCGCCGGTCTGTTCGGTGGCCGTGTCCAGATCGGCGATGATGGCACGCAGGCGCAGACGTTCCTTGCGCCCGCCGCTGATGATCACGCTGTTGGTGCGTTCGTCGGGAATCACGCTGAAATTCACCGCGGCCGCGTTGCCGCTGGAGCCGGCTTTGAGCTGGTCGATCACCCGAGCCACTTCCGGCGCGCTGGCATACTGCAGACGGATGGTTTCCACGTCCTGCAGGCCGTTGCGATCGATCTTGTTGACGATTTCGGCGATGCGCTGCGCGTTGGCTTCGCGGTCGGAAATGATCAGCGTATTGGAGGCCGAGTATGCCGCCAGGTGGCCGTATTGGGGTACCAGCGGGCGCAGGATCGGAACCAGCTGATCGGCGGGCACGTTCGACACCGAGATCACGCGCGTGACGATATCTTCGCGGGTCGAGCCGCCGCTGCGCCCGAAGCCACCGTCCTGCTTGGCGTTGATCTGCGGAATGATCTTGGTGATCTCGCCGGACGGCACCGCCGCAAAGCCATGGACTTCCAACACCGACAGAAAGGTCTCGTAGAGTTCGTCCGGCGTCATCGGCTCGGTCGACAAGACCGTGACATCGCCCTTGACCCGCGGATCCACCACGAAATTGCGGCCGGTGACCTCGCTGACGGTAGCGATCAGCGTTGTGATATCGGCGTTCTTGAGGTTGAGCGTGAACGCATCGCCCGAGCCAGTCGTGGCCGACTGGGCCGCCGCACCCTGACTTACGGCAAGAAGCAGAAATGCCAACAGGCAGAACCGGCGCAGAACAATAGCTGTCATCTAGAAATTCACCGTAACGGTACGTTGCTGGCCATCGCGTTCGAGCGTTACGGACGCGCTGCTCGCCGACGCGAGGTTGCTCAACAGCTTGAGCGACGCGGCCGGGTTGTCGAGCGGCTGCCCGTTAACGGCGGTGACCAGTTCCCCCGATTTAAGGCCGGCCTTTTCAAAAAGCCCTCGGTCGGCCCCCGGATAGATCCGGTAGCCGACGAGGTTGCCGTTTTGTCGTTCCGGCTGCAAGCGGATGTAACGCTGCGCGTTGGCCGGGTTGGCCAGGATCTGCTCGCGCACTTCACCGAGGTCGTCGGCCAGCTCGCTGGAGACGGCCTGGGTGCGTTGTACGCCGGTCATGTTACGGGCTTGTTTCACGCTTTCGAGCGTCAGCGTCTCGTAGCGGCCGCTGCGGTCCAGGATCACGCGATTGGCATAGATCGCATGCAGTTTCACGCCGTTGCCGATGTCGCCGCCAACCGCGTAGCTGTCCTGATCGTTGCGCCCGCTCTTTATGAGCGCCCGGGACCGGTCACCGTTGGCTTCGGAAATAATGCCGGTGAGCACCAGGTTCAGTCGTGTTTCCGGCGCGTCGATAATCTCGCGCTGCTCGGCCGCACGGTCGGTGACCGACTGCTCGCCGAACAGGTGGGCACTGGCGATGGTGTCCACATCCACGGCGCTGTCCTGTGCCGCGGCATCGGCACGCGTGGTGGTGGCAGGCATGAGCTCGTTTTCATCGGCCGGCCAGGCCAGCCAAAACAGGCGCGCCAGCGACAACGCGATGAGAATCACGAGCAGGATGTTGACGATTTCCGGCAGCCGGCCAAGCCAGCGCTGGGCGTCGCGTGAGAGTTCAACGGCCATGCGGGCAAGTCTACCCCAGCAGAAAGCGTCTGCGGTTGCGACGCTAAGAATTTCATGAGTGAACAAGCCAGTTTGCGCGACCGCGGGTGAAGGTTAGACTTGCCGGGTTGCCGCCTTCCCAGTTTCCTACGCATGTATCTGCGCTATTACGGCTTTGACGACTATCCGTTTTCGGTCACGCCGGATCCGGCGTTCCTGTACCTGAGTGCCAGCCACCGCGAGGCGCTCGGGCACCTGTTGTATGGCGCGGGCGAGCACAGCGGCTTCGTTGCGCTGATTGGCGAAGTGGGTACGGGCAAGACCACGCTCATTCGGGCACTGGTCGAAAACGACATGCCCGACCTCGATATCGCCCTGTGCTGGAACCCGCATCTGGAAGTGCGCGAGTTCGTTGCGACCATCTGCGACGAGCTGGGCGCACCCTACGACGCGCGCCGGGACACCTCGCTGAAGGATCTGGTCGATCGGCTCAACCAGCACCTGCTGGCCACCCATGCCAACAACCGCCGTACCGTGCTGGTCATCGACGAGGCCCAGAATCTCAGTCGCGGCGTGCTCGAACAGCTGCGCCTGCTCACGAATCTGGAAACACACAAGCACAAGCTGCTACGCATCATCCTGGTGGGCCAGCCCGAGCTTGAACAGCTGCTGGCGCGCCATGACCTGCGCCAGCTCTCCCAGCGCATCACCGCACGCTTCAAGCTCAAGCCGCTGGGCTACGCCGAGACGCGGGCTTACGTGCAGCATCGCCTGCGCCTGGCGGGCGGTTCCCAGCATATTTTTACCGGTACGGCGCTGGTCGCACTGCGCCAGGCCACCGGCGGGATTCCGCGGCTGATCAACATGGTTTGTGAGCGCGCGCTCATGGGCGGCTACGCGCACGCGCGTGCGCGCATCCGCGCACCGATGGTGCTGCGTGCAGCAGCCGAAACGCTACCGCGCGAGCGCGGTTCGCGCTGGCTACGCGTTGCCGTGCCGGCGCTGAGCCTGTCTGCGCTAGCGCTCGCCGGGGCGCTGGCCTGGTATCCGGGCATGGAGCTCGGCCGGGCGGCCGACTGGGTTCAGTCATCGCATCTGTCCCGGTCCGATTCGGCCCCGCAACAAGCGAACGCCGCAGCATCCAACGAGGCCGATCGTGAGGCCGAGCAGCGCGGTCACGGCGGCGACAGCTATCGGCCGGACGCCGAGACGCCGGCCCAGGCTGACGGCGAGGCCTCGCCATTGGTGGCGGCCGCAGAGCCGACCGATGCGCCCGCTGCTGCCGAGGACAGCCAGCCGAAGCCCGCGGACGAGGCCACCCAGCTCAGTAGCGATAGCGGCGGCGGTATGAGTGCCCGGGATGCGGCCGCGCTGGAAGGCGTGCCTACCGGCGATGCCACGATCACCCAGCTGCTAAGACTTTGGGGCGTATTCGGCGCCCAGGTGCGAAGCGGCTGTGCGAACCTGCGTATCGGCGATCTGCGCTGTCTGGCCGATAGCGGCGACTTCGCTATTATCAAGCGTTACAACCGGCCCGCACTGCTGACGATTCGGCGGGACGGGCGTACCCACAAGGTTCTGCTGAGCTCGCTCGAAGAGGGCGACGCGACGCTGGTTGGCGGTGACGGCACGCGGCGTATTTCCCAGGCCGCGCTGACGCAGCTATGGACCGGCGAATTCGAAGTGGTCTGGCGCGCCGACTCCGGGGTAGGCATGATTCAGCCCGGCGCGGTCGGCTCTGCGGTGGTCTGGCTGCGCAAGCGCCTGGATCGAATCGACGGCCAGAATCCGGAAACCCGGCTGGGGCCGGCTTCGCCGGTTTACGACGATGCGCTCGAACGTCGCCTGCGTGCCTTCCAGACCGCGAACGGCCTCAAGGTCGACGGCATCGCCGGCCCGCGGACGCAGATGATGCTGAACGGCGCGGTGCCGTCCCCGGGTTCGCCGGCGTTGACCCCGGTGGAACAGGAGTAGGCCGTGTCGTATCTTGTCGATGCGCTGAAGAAAGCCGAGCGCGAACGCCACGAAAACCAGCGCGCCGACCTGCGCTCACTCGCCGGGGGCGGTCCTGCGTCCGGCCACGGTGGTAGCGCGTTGCGCTGGCTGGTGGGGCTGCTCATCGCCTGCAACGCCGCGCTGCTGATCTATCTGTTCCTGCCGAGCGCGCTCTCCAGTGCGGTGACCGGAAGCGCGGCGCGCGTAGAAAATACGGGGGCTTCAGCGCCGGCGGTGGCAGTGGACAAGAACGAACCCGTGGCCAACGCCGACCGTGCTCGGCCACAGGCGAGCGTATCCACGAGCGCGCCGGACTCGACGTCCGACCCGACGCCGACGCCAACGCGGTCGCCGGATCCGGCCCCGGCGCCGGCGGTGACCACGCAGAGTGCGCCGAACACGCCCGTGCAGGACACGCCTTCGAGCCCGACGCTGCCGCCGGCCGACCCGCGGCCCGCCGACGACCGTTTCGATGGTTCCGCCCAGGCGTTAGCCGGCGAGAACGGTTCAGCGCGGCGCGGCCAGGTCACGTATTCGGCCACGCCGCTGGACGACGCATCGGATTACGTAGAGGATGAATCACGCGCCGCGCCGGTAAGCGACACGGCGCCGCCCGGGGCGCCCGATGTGGCGATCAACGGCCATTTGTACAGTTCCGTACCGGGCCGCAGCTTTATACTGGTGGGCGGCCAGCGCTACCACGAAGGCGAGCGCCTGGTGGCAGGCCCCGCGGTGGAGAGCATCGATGCCGGCGGTGCCACGCTCAACTACCGCGGCCAGCGCTACCACGTACGGGGACCCGGCTGATGAACACGACCCACTCGATTCGCAAAGTCGGTCTGGCAGCGATACTGCTTGTGGTTGCTGCCGTGTCGGCCACGCCTGCACGCGCTGACAGCCTGCGCTGTGGTGGTTCGCTGGTACAGAAGGGCGATCCGGCCGCGGCCGTGCGTTCGAACTGCGGCGAGCCTGACTTCGTCGACCCCTGGATCGGGGGTGTGGATATCGCCTACGGCGCGGTACCGAACATGGAAGCCTGGACCTACAACCGTGGGCCGGGGCGCTTGCTGCAGGTGCTGGTATTTCGCGATGGACGGCTGGATCGCATCCGCGAGGACGGGTACGGGTTTCGTGTGCCGGCGGGGTCGGGGGAATGCCAGCCGGCCGGCATTACCCGCGGCATGAGCAAATATCGGCTGTTGGTTGCCTGTGGCCAGCCGGCTCAGAAAAGCGGCGGCTATGTGCTGAGCACGCGCGGTTCGCAGGGCGTGCTCGACTACCGCCGTCGCGGCGTGGTGCCTGTCTATCGCGAGCAGTGGATATACAACTTCGGCAGCAGCCGACTGTTGCGCGAGGTCACGCTCGAAAACGCCGTGGTAGTCGAAACCGATACGCTCGATCGCGGCTACGATGACTAGCCGGTATGCGGCTCGCGCTACGGCGCGCCGAGCGTGCCCGAAGAGCTAAGGAACCCCTGATCTATTCATCTACGGTCGCGCCGGTGTCTTTTGCGCGCGTCTGACAAGCCTCCGCGAGCGCCGTTTGCTGAATGCACATAAGCGAGCGGCAACGCCGCTCAGGCGCGCGCAAAAGCCCGGCCGCTAAGCGGTTTGGCCCAAGAGGCCGCGCTAAGGCGTTTGCAGGCTGGATCATAGAGTGGCTATGACGCGGCGCCATGCGCCTTGTATCGTGGCCTTTTGCGACTCAAACGCGACCGTGGATGAATAGATCAGAGGTTCCCTAAGCCATGCCCAAACTCAACGGCGTAATTGAAACTGTTCTCTATACCCGCGACATGGCGGCCGCGCGTGAGTTTTTCGAATCCGTGATGGGGTTTTCCGCGCATACGGCCGATCATCGCTTTACCGCCTATGCGCTGGACTGGAACATGCTGCTGCTGTTTGCTGTCGGCGAAACCAGCGAGACGGTGCAGTTACCGGGCGATATGGGCACCATCCCGCCGCACGATGGCGCGGGCCGGCAGCATGTGGCCTTTGCCATTGAAGACGAGGCGCTCGCGGCCTGGGAGCAACATCTGGACGCGCACGATATCGCCATCGAAGGCCGCACCCGCTGGCCAAAGGGCGCGGTGAGCCTTTATTTCCGCGATCCGGATGGCCATTTGCTCGAACTGGTCACCCGCGGCATATGGCCTAACTACTGACCCGAGCGCGACAGCGCGCCCGCGGGCGCCACTAGTCGACGGTGACGCGGTTGACTTCGGCGAGGCTGAGCACGCCGGCGCGCATTTTCTGCAGGCCGGCTTCGCGCAGGTCGATCACGCCATCGAGCTTGGCCCGGCGTTCGATATCGGCCGCGTTGCCACCTTCCATGATGATCTGTCCGATTTCGTCGGTCACGGGCATCACCTGATAGATGCCGATACGCCCCTTGTAGCCGTTGGTGCAGTTGTCGCAGCCGTCCGGGTTGGCTTCGTACAGCTCCAGCTGGTCGAGTTCGTCCTCGCGAAAACCTTCTGCGACGAGCTCTTCACGCGGGATCTGTGCCGGTTGCTTGCACTGGGGGCATAGCCGGCGCGCCAGACGTTGCGCAATGATCAAAGAAACCGAGGCGGCGATGTTGTAGGCCGGCACGCCCATGTTGACGAGACGGGTAAGGGTCTGCGGCGCATCGTTGGTATGCAGGGTGGACAGCACCATATGGCCTGTTTGCGCGGCCTTGATGGCGATTTCCGCGGTTTCGAGATCACGAATCTCGCCCACCATGATCACGTCCGGATCCTGGCGCAGGAAGGCGCGCAGGCAGCTCGCGAAGGTCAGCCCGACCTTGGGATGCACGTTGACCTGGTTGATGCCGGGAAGATTGATTTCGGCCGGGTCCTCGGCCGTCGAAATATTACGGTCGGCGGTGTTGAGCATGTTCAACGCCGTATACAGCGACACGGTCTTGCCGCTGCCGGTGGGACCGGTAACCAGCACCATGCCGTAGGGGCGGTGGATGGTTTCCTCGAACAGCTCGCGCTGATCGTTTTCGTAACCCAGGGCCTCGATACCCATCTGTGCGCTGGTGGGGTCGAGAATACGCAGCACGATCTTTTCGCCGTGCAGGGTCGGGCAGGTGGAGACACGAAAATCGATGGCGCGGTTCTTGGTCAGATTGAGCTTGATGCGCCCGTCCTGCGGCACCCGGCGTTCGGCCAGGTCCAGCCTTGCCATCACCTTCAGGCGTGCCGAAAGCCGCATGCCGAGCCCTGCCGGCGGGGCGGCGACTTCGCGCAGCACCCCGTCCTGGCGCAGGCGTACGCGATAAGTCTTTTCATAGGGCTCGAAATGTATATCCGAGGCGCCCCGATTGATGGCGTCGAGCATCACTTTGTTGACGAAACGCACCACGGGCGCATCGTCGGCATCCACCCGGCTGGCGTCGGTCTGCGCATCGGCGTTTTCGCCGGCGTCGTCGAACTGGATGCTGTCGAGGGAGACGTCGTCCAGGCCGGCCATCGCGCTGTCGATGGCGCTGAAAGCGTTGCGAATGGCCTTGGCCAGCTTGTCCTGCTCGACAAGGATCGGCTCGATATTCAGGCCGGTGCTGAACTTGAACTCGTCCAGCGCCTGCAGGTTGGTCGGGTCCGCCACGGCGACCATCAGATTACGGCCGCGCTGGTAGAGCGGCAGTACGCCATGCTTGCGGATCAGGTTCTCCGGCACCTTCTTGATCGGCATCTGGTCGACGTTGACCGCGCGCAAATCGAGCAGCGGCATCGAGAACTCTTCACAGGCGGCCTTGGCCAGTACCGCCGCCGACAGCACCCCGCTGTTGACCACGCGGGCCACGAAGGATTCGTCCTCCTGGTATGCCTGCTGCTGAATGTCGCGCGCCTTGTCGGCGTCGATCAGCCCATCCTCGACGAGCTGGCGAGCCAGGCCGCCCAGCGCCGGCGTGGCAAGCGTGTTCTTGTTTGTGGCCATAGGGTGTTCTCGAAATCGGTCGTATCCACCGTGCATGTTATCGGCAGGCGCGCGAATCGCGGCAGGGCACCGTCACGGCAACAGGATTTTATGGCGTATGCCGCCAAGGTACCATCAACGCCGTGAAGACCACCGAGATAGATAAGGATCAATAGTGAAAAACATTTTCCAGGCCCTGCGTGAAAGCCACGACAAACAACGACGCCTGCTCGATGCATTGACGGATACGCACGGGGATACCGACAAGCGCGAAGGCCTGTTCGCCGCGCTCAAGGCGGAACTCCATCACCATGCGGCCGCAGAAGAGCGTCACTTTTACGTGCCGCTGATGGAATACGACCAGACTCAGGAGAAGGCGCGTCACAGCGTGGCGGAACACCACGAAATCGACGAGCTCGTCGAAACGCTGGAGCAGACCGACTACAGCTCACCGGGCTGGCTGGCATCGGCCAAGAAACTGCAGCATTTGGTGACCCACCATCTTGAAGAGGAAGAGCAGGAAGTCTTCCAGGTGGCCGGTAAAGTGCTCAGCGACAGCGAGAAAACCGAGCTGGCCCGAACCTACGATGAGATGATGGAAGAACAGGCCGGCGCGTAGAGCCCCGCCTGCGAACCCGATAGCACCGGGTGCCACGGCGCCCGGTGTTCATGCATGCCACGACCGACCATGCAGGGGCACGGGTCGACACCGCGGCCAGGCAGGCCGTAGTTAACGCAGGGGCTGAATGCAGCGGGAATGACGAATAATGGTCGGAGTAGCAGGATTTGAACCTACGACCTCCACCTCCCGAAGGTGGCGCTCTACCAAGCTGAGCTATACTCCGAATCAGTGTCGTCGCTGGACCGAGAACCGGGCCAGCTCGACGAGTCCTTGCTTTGCTTCGGACTCTTCGAAAGCGGCGAGTGAGGCGATGGCCTTGTCGGCCTCCTCCTCAGCGCGGCGGCAAGTGTATTCCATCGCTTGAGTGGATTCAATCGCTTTCATGATTGAATTCATCGCATCGAGGTTGCCGTCGCGAAGTGCGGTGCGAATCGGGGCGGCACGATCCGCGTCGAGACAGGCCAGGGCACGGATGACGGGCAGGGTGGCCTTGCCTTCGGCGAGATCGTCGCCGACGTTCTTGCCGTAGCCGCCATCGCCGCGGCCGTAGTCCAGCGCGTCGTCGATGACCTGAAAGGCCACGCCGAGGTGGCGGCCGTAGTCGGCCATGGCCTGCTGCTGTTCGGCGCTGCAGCCGCCCAGCTGTGCCGCGAGTCGGCAGCCGGCGGAAAAGAGGCTGGCGGTCTTGCGATCCACCACTTCCAGGTAGTCGGCTTCGGCGAGGTCGGGGTTGTGGGCATGCATCAGCTGCATGACTTCACCCTCGGCGATACGGTTGGTGGCATCGGCCAGTACGCGCATCACGTCGAAGCTTTCCAGTTCGACCATCATCTGGAAGGCGCGCGAGTAGAGGAAGTCGCCCGTCAATACGCTGGCGTCGTTGCCCCATACGGTGTTTGCCGTTTCCTGACCGCGGCGCATGGTGGATTCGTCCACCACGTCGTCGTGCAGCAGGGTGGCGGTATGGATGAACTCGATGATCGCGGCCAGCAGGTGGTGCTTGTCGCCGGCATAGCCGCTGGCACGCGCGGCCAGGAGCACGAGAGCAGGCCGTAACCGCTTGCCGCCGCTGGAGATGATGTATTCGCCCAGCGTATTGATGAGAATGACGTCGGAATTCAGGCGTGCACGTATGAGCGCGTCGACCGCGCGCATATCTTTATCGACCGGCTTGAGAAGCGGCTGGATACTCATGGGGCAAGGGCTGGGAAAACAGCGGCAAACTTAGGCGCGTGCCCGTTTGCTGTCAAGAACAGCCATCGCTGTATTCAGTCGTTGACCGGGGGCGTTCGAAAACGTATCATTCGCGCTCTTCAAACGGGCATCAGCCCTTGTTTTTACGCGATGTGGAGTGGTCATGCACGCGGTTATACGCACCGGCGGTAAGCAGTACAGAGTTGCAGAAGGCGATATTCTGCGCGTCGAGAAGCTGGATGTTGAAGCCGGCAGCACCATCGATCTGAGCGACGTGCTTCTGATTTCGGACGGCGACAACGTCCAGATCGGCACGCCGGTACTCGATGGCAAGGCGGTTTCCGCCGAAGTGATGACGCATGCGCGGCATGACAAGATCCAGGTGATCAAGTTCAAGCGTCGCAAGAAGTATCGTCGTACCCACGGCCATCGCCAGCACTACACGCAGCTCAAGATCAAGTCGATCCCGGGCGCCTGAGCGCCGTTCGATTTGACAGCGCTTTCGCGCTAGGCTCACCCGATCAGGTTAGAGGACAGCACTCATGGCACATAAAAAGGCAGGCGGCAGTACCCGCAACGGTCGCGATTCCGAATCGAAACGCCTGGGCGTGAAGAAATTCGGCGGCCAGAAGGTCAAGGCCGGCAACATTATCGTGCGTCAGCGCGGCAACACTTTCCATGCCGGTGACGGCGTGGGCACGGGCCGTGATTTCACATTGTATGCCAACGCTGATGGCATCGTGAATTTCGCCGTTAAAGGCCCGCGTAACCGCAAGTTCGTCTCGATTCAGGCTGTCGAGTAAGGACGCGCGCGTAAATCGCGAAAAAGGCCTCGCCGAGCGCGGGGCTTTTTTTTGTCCGACAATCGGGGTGGTGTGGTTGTAGCGCGCACGCCCTTTGTGGTCACCAGCCCAAGAGAGAACGGCATGAAGTTCGTCGATGAAGCCAATCTGCGTGTCGAGGCAGGCGATGGCGGCCATGGCTGCCTGAGTTTCCGTCGGGAAAAATATGTCCCCCACGGTGGGCCGGACGGCGGCGACGGCGGCGACGGCGGCAGCGTCTACATGGTGGCCGATCACAACCTGAATACGCTCTACGACTACCGCGTCAGCCGCGTGTTCAAGGCCGAGCGCGGCGGCAACGGGGCGGGCAAGAACCGCACCGGCTCCAAGGGCGAGGACCGCTATCTGCCGGTACCGGTGGGCACGCTGTGCTATGCGCGCGAAACCGGCGAACTGATCGGCGATCTCACCCACGACGGCGACACGCAGCTGGTGGCACAGGGCGGCTTTCACGGTCTGGGCAATGCGCGGTTCAAGTCGAGCACCAACCAGGCACCGCGCAAGACCACCGACGGCACGCCCGGCGAAATCCGGGAGCTGCGGCTCGAGCTCAAGCTGCTCGCCGACGTCGGTCTGGTGGGTATGCCCAATGCCGGCAAGTCCACGCTGTTGGCCGCGGTTTCCGGCGCGCGCCCGCGTATTGCCGATTATCCGTTCACGACGCTGAACCCGCAGGTAGGCGTGGTGAGCGTGGGCGCGCTGCGCAGCTTTACGTTGGTCGATCTGCCGGGTCTGATCGAAGGCGCGGCCGAAGGTGTCGGCCTGGGCCATCGCTTCCTGCGCCATATTCAGCGTACCCGCTTGCTGTTTCATGTCGTCGATCTGCTCGATTTCGACCAGGGCGACGTGGCTGAAAACGTACGCATGATTGCCGACGAGCTGGCCCGGTTCAGCCCGCAGCTGGCCGAACGTCCGCGTTGGCTGGTACTCAACAAGATCGAAGTGCTCGACGCCCAGGAAGTCGCGTCGCTGCGCGATCGCATCGTACAAACCCTGGGCTGGGACGGACCGGTGTATACCGTATCGGCGATCAAGCCCGACACGCTGCGCGTTCTGCTGGGCGATGCCATGGATCATCTCGATGCCGAGCAGGCGCGTCGTGAGTCCGAGCCGGAGGCAGCAAGCGACGTGAACGATAGCGACGGCGAAGGCGATGATTTCGACTCGTGAGGATCTGGCCGGCGCCCGGCGCTGGGTGGTCAAGATCGGCAGCGCGCTTCTGACCGCTGACGGTCGCGGGCTCGACCGCGAACGACTGGCCGGCTGGGCGGCTCAGATCGCCGCGCTACAGAAATCCGGCTGTCAGGTCGTGCTGGTATCGTCCGGCGCGGTGGCCGAAGGGCTGGTACGGCTGGGTTGGAGCAAACGCCCGTCGAGCCTGAGCGCGGTGCAGGCAGCGGCGTCGGTCGGCCAGGCCGGTCTGGTGGAAGCCTATTCGCGCTGTTTCGAAACCCACGGGCTGCGCACCGCCCAGGTACTGCTTACCCACGAGGATGTCTCCGACCGGCGTCGTTATCTCAACGCGCGCAGTACGTTGATGACGTTGCTGGGGCTGGGCGTTGTGCCCATCGTCAACGAAAACGATGCGATCGCGACCGACGAAATCCGGGTGGGCGATAACGACACCATGGCCGCCCTGGCGGTGAACCTGCTCGACGCCGACGGGCTGATCATCCTCACCGATCAATCCGGCGTGTACGACGCCGACCCACGCCAGGTGCCGGATGCAAAGCGCATCGGCGAATGCGATGCCCACGACGCCGCGCTACTGGCGGCCGCTGCCGGCACCGGCGGCGCGCTGGGCCGCGGTGGTATGCGCACGAAAGTGCTCGCCGCGCGCCAGGCAGCCGATTCCGGGGCGGCGACGATCATCGCCGATGGCCTGGCGCCTGATGTGCTGGCACGCATCATGGGCGGCGAGTCGATCGGTACGCTTCTTACGCCCGGCCAGGGCGCTCGCCGTGCCGCGCGCAAGAACTGGATCGCCGGCCAGCGCCAGGTGCGTGGTTCGGTCCATCTCGATGCCGGCGCGGTCAACGTTTTGCGCAGCGCCGGGCGTAGCCTGTTGCCGATCGGGATCACGGCGGTCGATGGCAACTTCCGGCGGGGGGATCTGGTCGCCTGTATTGGACCGGCCGGCGAAGAAATCGCCCAGGGGCTGGCCAATTACGATGCGAAAGAGGTGCGCCAGCTGGTCGGTCAATCCAGCGATCAGATCGAGGCGCTGCTGGGTTACGGCGGCGACGCGGAGTTCATCCACCGCAATAATCTCGTCCTGTCTCGCGAGGGTTAGCAGCGGCGATCGGCACGCGCGGAGCACGGCCGCCGCAATTCTCGCAGCCACAAAAAAGCCCGCACTCGGCGGGCTTTTTCATTACGGGCCGGGTGGCGGCCCATAGGGTACTATCAGGCGCTTGCCAAAGCCTTGATCTGCGCGTTCAGGCGCGACTTGTGGCGTGCGGCCTTGTTGCGATGGATCTGGCCCTTGCCGGCCATACGATCAATGATCGGGACCGCGGCCTGGAAAGCAGCACGGGCGTCGGCTTCGCTGCCGGCGGCGATGGCTTTCTGCACCTTCTTGATGTGGGTGCGCACGAGCGAGCGCTGCGCCATGTTGCGTTCACGACGGGTCACGGCCTGTTCGGCGCGCTTGCGGGCTTGCGGAGAGTTCGCCACTGAGCGGCTCCTCGAATTCGTTGAATGTAAGGTTGGCAGGCGCGCGATTATTATGATTCTTGGCGCGTTTGTCAACTATTGCGGCGGGCGCCACGAACAGTGCGCGACGGTCGCATGGCGATAACAGCCAATTCCCGCGTTTTACCGGGCACGGTACGGCGCGGGCTTTGCGGTCCGCTTTCACAGCATTCGGCAATACCGCTATAGTGCGCCGCACTTTGGCGCATTCCTAGGATATCCATGGCTTCGTCGCTGGCGCGATCCACGAGCACGGTCGGTGTGATGACGCTGTTATCGCGCGTGCTCGGGTTCCTGCGCGATGTGATTTTCGCGGTGATGTTCGGCGCGGGCGTGGGCATGGACGCGTTTCTCGTCGCCTTCAAGATCCCCAACTTCATGCGCCGACTGTTTGCCGAGGGCGCCTTCGCGCAGTCGTTCGTGCCGGTGCTGTCCGCGACCAAGAGCCGAGATACCGGGGCTGATGTCCAGCATCTCATCGATGTGGTCGCCGGCACGCTGGGGCTCATTCTTTTCGGCATTACCGTGGTGGGCGTGTTGGCCGCGCCGGCGTTGATCTATGTGTTCGCGCCGGGCTTTGCACAGCAGCCGGAACAGTTCGAGCTCGCCGTCGATCTGCTGCGATTCACTTTTCCCTATCTGCTGTTCATCTCGCTGACCGCGCTGGCAGGCGGGATTCTCAATACGTATGGGCGTTTCAGCGTGCCGGCGTTCACGCCGGTGCTGCTTAACGTATGCCTGATCGGCGCGGCCATCGGTTTGGCGCCGTATTTCGCGCGTCCCGAGATGGCGCTTGCCGTTGGCGTGCTCGTGGCGGGCGTGGTGCAGCTGGCGTTTCAGGTGCCGTTTCTGTTGCAGATCGACCGGTTGCCGCGCCCGCGCTGGGGTTGGTCAGAGCCGCAGGTACGGCGCATTCTGTCGCTGATGCTGCCGATTCTGTTCGGTTCGTCGGTGGCCCAGCTCAATCTGCTGCTCGATACCGTCATTGCCTCGCTGCTGGCCGCCGGTAGCGTGAGCTGGCTCTATTATGCCGATCGCTTGATGGAGTTTCCGCTCGGCGTTTTCTCCATCGCCATCGCCACCGTCATCCTGCCGAGCTTGTCGGCGCGTCATGCAAGCAAGTCGGCACGTGAATTTTCCGATACGCTGGACTGGGCGCTGCGGCTGCTGGCCGTGGTGGGGCTGCCGGCGATGGTGGGCATGTTCGTGCTTGCCGGGCCGCTGGTGACGACGTTGTTCAATTATCACTCGTTCGACGGGCACGACGCGCTGATGAGTCAGTATGCGTTGATGGCCTATGCGCTGGGATTCATGGGGTTTTCGTTGGTCAAGGTGCTGGTTACCGGATTTTTCTCGCGCGAGGACTCACGCACGCCGGTGCGCTGTGGGGTGATATCGCTGATCGGCGCCATGGTGATGAATCTGTCGTTCGTGGGATTGTTCACCTATATGGGCTGGCCGGCGCCGCATGCAGGACTGGCGCTGGCGACATCATTGGGCGCATTCATCAACGCCGGGTTGCTCTACCGCTATTTGCGTCAGGCTGACGTCTACCAACCGAGTGCGGCCTGGGGCCGGCTGATACTGCAGGTCGGTGTCGGCTGTATTGCCATGGGCGGCGTGCTTTGGGTCGGCGCTGCGGATCTGTCCGTGTGGGTCGCGCGCGGCGCGCTGGCCCGGGTTGAATGGCTTCTGATATGGATTGGTGCCGGTATCGGCGTGTATTTCCTCGTACTCGCGCTGCTCGGGGTGCGCCCGCGCCAGTTCATCATGCGGGAAACGGGTTAAGCATGCGTATTGTCCGTAACGTTCGCCGCATGAGCGCACTCGACCACGGCTGCGCGCTCACGATCGGCAATTTCGATGGTTTGCATCGCGGTCATCAGGCGATCGTGCGTCAATTGCGCGAGCGCGCCCAGGCGCTAGGCGTACCCAGCGTGCTGATGAGCTTCGAGCCCATGCCGCGCGAATTCTTCGCCCCGGAGCGCGCGCCGGCGCGGTTGTCGTCGCCGCGCGAAAAGATGCGTATGGCCCAGGCACTGGGCGTGGATATCTTTGCCTGGGCACGTTTCGATGCCGAGTTTGCCGGCATGTCGCCGCACGCGTTTCTGGAAGATCTGCTGTCGGCGCGCCTGAATGCGCACTATCTGTTGGTGGGCGAGGACTTTCGCTTTGGCCAGAAGCGCGCCGGCGATATCGAAACCCTGCGGGCATTCGCCCACGACCGCGAGATGGAGGTGGCACCGCTGCCGGACGTCCAGGTCGACGGTGCGCGCGTCAGCTCCACGCGGGTGCGCGACGCGCTCGCCGCCGGCGACGTGGCCCAGGCCAACCGTCTGCTCGGCCACGCCTACTGGGTGAGTGGCCGGGTGGTTCAGGGCGAGCGGCTCGGGCGGACGCTGGGTTTTCCCACCGCCAATATTCGGCTCGCACGCAAGCCCGCGCCGCGCTATGGGGTCTATGCGGTCTGGGTGTATATGGCCGACGGCGTGCGCCGGGCCGGGGCGGCGAGCTTTGGCATACGTCCGACCGTGAACGGCCGCGAGCCGCTGCTGGAAGTCTTCGTGCTCGATTTTGACGGCGATTTATACGGCCAGCGGATTGACGTATCCTTCGAAGCGTTCATTCGTGCCGAAGAGCGCTATGATTCGCTCGACGCCTTGACCGCCCAGATGCATCGCGATGTCGCCCGCGTGCGGTCGCATCTGCAAGAGCCGGAATCCCCATGACGTTATCGACCGACAAGACGCGTACGTCCGACGAGCGCGGCTTCCAACTACAGAACGTGCACTGGCTGTGGCTATCGGCGGCGGTAATCGCCGTCGACCAGATCACCAAGCAATTGGTGGTGAACAACCTCGAGCTGTTCGACCGCATCCCGCTGTTCAGCTGGCTGAACCTCACCCTGATGCACAACACCGGCGCCGCATTCAGCATATTCGCCGGCGCCACACCGTGGTTCTTCGTAGGGTTGAGCGTCGTCGTGGCGGTCGGCATTCTCGTATGGATGCGCCGCCACCCCCACGGCGAGCGGCTGGTTGCCAGCGCGCTGGCCCTGATCATGGGCGGCGCGCTCGGTAATGCCATCGACCGCGCCGCGCGAGGCTATGTCGTCGACTTCGTCGATTTTCATATCTACGGCTGGCACTACCCGGCATTCAACGTGGCCGACAGCGCGATCGTGCTCGGTGCGATTCTGATGGGCATCGATATGCTGCGCCCCCGGCGGCATTAGAAGATCGCCAGGTATACGCCGCGCGGGCAGCGAGCGCGGCAGTCCGATAATTCTCGTCTTGCAGTGAGCCATGCTGACTTCGACAGCCGGTCGACAAGAGCGTTTGCTCGCTGGAAATCGTGGGCTCGGACGACGCTTGTGTCAGGCACGCGTAGACCGCCAGGGCGCGTGGTCGCCTAATTATTGGGCTGGGTGTTGTGTCTGCCTAAAGCCCAGACCGGTCGGTAAAAGTTGATGGCAACGGGCTAGGACTTCTTACAGGTCCGCCGCCTGACGGCCGTTTGCTTGTTAGGCAACCCGCAGCCGCGCCCCGCTGCACTTCGGCCTGATTGCTATCCCGGACTACCTTGACCGCTAGCTGACGATGACCGATACCGTGCTGCTATAGCCTTGCGACAGGCGCCTGACTTCCCATCTACCAGCATTGTTGGCTGATCGCAGCGCCAACAGCGGCATCGTTCGCGGTTTTTTGCCCACGCTGGTTGATAGTCAGCTTTCTGCAGTCGTCGTTGGTTTGATCGTTCTGGGCGTTGGCAGATATCTGAAAGCCATTCGCGTCGGCGCTGTCGATGTTGAGCGTATAAGCCTCATTCTCTGTTTCCGCGGCCATGCCGAGATCGGCGAGGTTCTGGGTATAGCTGTACTGAGTGGTGTAGAGGCGCTCCTGGCGATTCGCGGCCTGCAAGAGCGCGCTCTGCGCATCCGCCCGTCGCGATTTGCGCACCTGGTCGAGATAAGAGGGGTAGGCGATCGCGGCCAGAATGCCGACGATCGCCACCGTGATCATGAGCTCGATAAGCGTGAAGCCGTATGTTTTGCGTTGTCGCATGGTCTATCGCCTATCTATCGCCTGATCTCGCGCCAGCTGACGCGCTGGTTGGTGTTCTGGCCGGCATCCAGCAGCCAGGCGATATTACCTCCATCGCTCGTGTTGGAATTCACCTGCACAGTCCCGTCATCGTTAATGCTCACCCCCAGGCCACCGACGGGCGACGACGTCCCGAGCACGATGCCGGAAGGGGCGACCTTATCGTTATCCCCGCCGATCAGATCGGCGCTATCGTGCTTTCGGTTTCCGTCCAGATCGAATATGGGACGTTCTGTCCGTCCGCCCGTATCGGCCCGCACGGCCATGATCGCGCCGGTCGCTTCCAAAGTGCACGTCTGCTCCGGCGGGACCAGGGTAGTGAACACTACCAGATCACCCACAAGCGTCGGCGTGTTGATCAGCAGCTCCCCACTGCCCGAAGGCATGTCCATAAACCAGCCACGCTGGCCGTCGCCGCCGCTGCTGCCGGTGTCGTAGCTGACCGGGTTATCGCTGACGACACGGTAGGTCGTGTCGCCGGATTTGACGTTTGTCACCGTCTGCTGCTGAAGGTTGGCGCGCGTGAAGTTGGCGGACGGGCTCGGCTTCTTTGCAGCGCTGCTTTCACGGTAGCTGAATACGTCGGCGTCCCAAACACCGTAGAAGCTGTTTCGTGCGCCCGCGTTGAACAGGGCGTCGGTCTTTTCCAGATACTTGCCGGTCCCGAAGTACACCATCACGCCATAACCGGGGCCGTAGGGGTGAACGCCGACCTGGGGCGCCATGGTGATGGGCTGTACGCTGCCGCCCGGGCCCCTGGCCGTGAACAGCTTTTTCACGGACCACTCGGAAGACGATTTCGACGTCAGATCGAACCGCCACATGTTGCCGTACAGATCGCCCGCATAGACGTAGTCGATAATGAAATCGTTATCGACATCGATCGGCGTGACCTCGCTCAGACCGTTCGGGTAGGCACTGGCCGCCGGCGCGGAATTTGTATCGATGGCGCTACGAATCGGTTCGCCATCGGCCATCCGTACGATATGGAGAGACGCGCTGCGGCCAGCGCTGTTGTAGCCGTTGCCGAACAGGGCAGCCCAGTCGCCGTTATGAAGACGCGAGATGGAGGGCTTGCCGTAGGTCTGGCCGAGTGCGCCGGACGCGGTGTACTCCCACAGAACCGTGCTTGAGGCGTTGGCTTCGCTGAAGTTGTCCGGATCGGTGATGTCTAGCGCATAAATCGCGTTACCGCCGTTGTTCATGCCGCCGACGAGCACCGAGCGCCACTTGCCGCCGAAGAACGCGTCGCCGGTCGCTGGGGAACCGTCGACATAGTAGCGATGCGTATACTCCGGCTGGGTCAGCGCACCCACGTCGTCGAGCAGGGTGCCCGGCACATACGCCAGACGCTCCACGCCGCCGTCCACGCCGCTGCTTGCCTCGAATCCGTGCAGCATGCCGTCGTTGGCACCCACATAAACCATGGGTGTGCGATTGGCTTGTTGCTGGGCGAAGCCGTTGCCGCCCGGATTGCTGTACGCGCTCCCGTTTTCAGGAAAACGGCCCGCGTTTCCTTCCAGGTGTTTGTCTTTCCAAACGGTCGGGTAGCGGACGAACTTCGGTTCGGCGACATAGGCCGGGGTGGATTGGACGATATCGCCCAGAACGTGGTCGCCGCGATTGCGAAACGGCCCGCCCTTGCTTCTTTCCTGAGTTCGGTCGCCGCGCAGATAGTTGATCTTGTCGGCGTTCAGATTGAGCGTGGCGTACAAGGATTCGAGTACGCTGGGACGAAACGCCTTGCCGGTGTACTTGCCGCCGTTCGCGGTCGCGGTCAGTACGACTCGATTGCCTGGGCTGGGTATTTTTTCCGATGCCTTCCATACAGGCGTTTGTGCGACACCGCTGTTGGAAAGCCGGAACGTCTTGAGATCGCCTGACCAGTCGCTGCCCGAGTAAGTGGCCTGAAAAGCCAGGCTCTCGGACGACAGGCTGCGCGAATTAAGCGCAACGCCGCCGAACGAGCCGTCCTGGTTGAGAATTTCGTCCAGGGCGCCGGTAAAGGCGCTTGCGACCTCCACCGGCGTGCGCGCGTTGAGCAGCTTGCCGCGCGAATTGATGGTGGCGTGCCAAAGGTCGTCGATCTGTTCGCTGCCGAAGTTGTTCAGGTTGGGCAGGGCGGACCAGTTAGGCTTGTTGTCCCGATAAATCCGTTCGTCGGTGTAGTTCTGGTTGGGGTCGAACAGAACGCCGCGCTGGCCGAGGGTCACGCCGAGCGTGACCATATGCAGGTCGGTTTCGCAATCGAGCCAGGGGTCCGGACGGGCATCGCCACAACCGGCGGGCACCCGCAGTTGGTTGCGCTCAAAGCTGCCGACGCGGCCAAGGTTTTCGTAGTATTGCATCGCAACGTCGGCGATCGAGTTCGACTCATTGTCGCCAAACGGCGCGCCGTAGCGGGCATTGGCACGACTGTTGAGGTCGGCATTGTCGACGCCGCTGACCGAAGAAGTGTTGTAACCGTCGGTGAACAGAATCGCGAAGTTGCGCTGACAAGCGGATTGGATAATGTTCGAGTTGTTGCGCAGCTGTTCGCCCAGGTACTTCAACGCCGGGCGGTTCGGGGTGCCGCGGGCCTGTGAAAAGTCGGTATTGAAGACCTGGCTGTAGAAATCGGCGCGTCCATCGGGCTGAGAGCTGTTTTCGATACCCAGGTTGCGCATGACCAGGTTGGCCGAGCTGTTCTGGTTGGCCTGGTTGATTGTGCAGGCACCGACACGCACGCCGCTGATCTCGTCGAACGCGGCGACTACGCCGGCTCGGGTTGCCAGATGACGCTTGCGGTAATAGGTATACCAGTTGGCAAAATTCTGGATGGCCTTGTTATAGGCCGCGGTGCTGACGAAATTGCCGGGTTTGATCTCGTAGCCTGTAAGGGTCTTGTCGCCGTTGGGGGCATGGCCGACGCGGGTGGGCGAGCCGGATTTCCAGCCGAAAGAAGCAGGCAGAGGTATGTTAGAAGGCAGGTAGAACGTCGCGGGAAAGTAGGAGATCGGGACAAGCTGGTTGTTGTTGAATGTCGCCGTGCTCGAGCTGGTCTTCCATTCGTAACCGTATTCGCGACAACCGAAAAAGCTGAAGCGTACGCAGACGAGATCGGCATACCGGACGTTGCCGAACGGCGTGTTATTGAACACGGCGAAGGTATAGCCGTCGTCCGTGCGCTCAAGCACCTGGGTCAGGTTGAGCCTGTGGCTGCCGGTGACAGGATCGGCCGGTGCGTTCGTGGGGCTGCTATTAGGCTTGCCAAGCCACGGATCGTATGTAGGCACCGACGGGTCAAAATAAGCGCTGTTGTAAGCCGGGGAGCGCGCGAACGCGAAGGCCGGAATGGGCGGGGCCGCGTAGTAGTTCGAATAGATACGACGGTCGCGATCGGAGCCGTTGTAACCGTTCGGGAAAAGATAGGCGTAGGCGTTGTTGCTGCTCTGGACGAAGCCGCTGCCGGTCCACGTCGAACTGCGGTTGCCATCCCAGTACAGCAGGCCGCTGTCAGTGGGAAACAGCGTTTCGAAATCCATCGAGCCCGAGTCGTCGACCGCGACCAGAATATTCGGTGGCACATTCACGCCGGACAGAAGCGGGCGATCGGCCAGATCGAGGTTCTGTGCGAACACCGTGCTCGTACTGAGCGCGAATGCGATCCAGAACAGGCCCAGGCGAAGTATGCGAGATTTAGTAAGCATGAGATCGCCTCGACTTAACGTGGGGTTCGTTCGTAGATGCTTTGAGTAACAGCGATGGCGGCCGGATTGGCGCCGCGCGCGAACGCCGTGATGCGGTAGCGAATCGAGCCGTCCCCTTCTTCCGTCCCACAAACGCCGACGAGCACGCTGCTTTCGCACTCCTCGACGTCTTCGATGACGTAGCGCACCGTCGGCGCCGGTGTGGAACTGCCGCCCGCTGCGGCAGGCGGAGAATAGGTCTGGATCGCAGCAGAACCCGAATCCCATATCGCCGGGTCGAAGTAATCCGCCCCGCTGTTGCCATCGAATACGCGCGCCTGACAGACCACGAGCGTGTTCGGATTATTCGCGCTGTCGTTATTGCCGCTGTTGGCATCGAAAGAGCAGGCGCGCGTCTGCAGGTCGGGCGTCACTGCGGGCGACAGCCGCAGTTCGGCGGCGCGTAGGGCCGCATCCGCCGCCTGACGGGCCTGCGATTTTTCGCGCAGGTTGGAGGCCATGCGTTCCTGCAACGTCGAAGAGCTGATCGCCGAAACGGCGAGCAGGGTAATGACCACTAGAAAGATCAGGCTCGTCACGAGCACGAAGCCGTTTTCGGTGCGGGGTTTCGGTAGCTTGATCGTATGTTTCATGGGATCGCGTTGCGTAGAGCGACGACCTGGTCGACCAGCTGGTATGCGTGACGGTTGGTAGCGCTGAAATTGTTGCCGTAGGCGAAAGCGAAGTTGTGACTCGTCGCGGTGGGCGTGATGTTGTCCTCGCTTTCCAGCAACAGCTGCAGACGAACGCTCACTACGTTGTCGGCATTGGCGCCGCCCACCGAGTTGGCGTAGGTATTGACCGAACCATCCCGGTCGGTATCTATGCCATAGGTCACCTTGAATCGGGCCACGTTCTCTACGATCGGCTGCGGCACCGAACCGGACGAACGATCGCGGCACAGAAGGCTGTTCTGGTCGTTCACGTACAGCTCCAGGTCGGCCATCCTCAGGTTGCTGAGTGGCAATTCGGCCACGCCCGCGTCCGGACCGTTACAGCCGTCGTGGCTGGAGCCCGCCTGGAAGCGCAGACGCAGCGAGTCATTCCCGTCCGCGCCGCCGCTGGTAGAGCTTACGAATGCAAGGTTGGCGAATGGTGAGCTGGCGCGGAACAGGTCGCGGGTGTCGATCTCCACGCGATAACCGGCGTGTGCCACCACGTTTTCGATCACAAACGACGCCAGCCGAGCGTTTTCCTGCAGGCCGGCCATATCGCGCTGAAAGCTGAAGCTGTTGCGGTTGCTTAAAAGAATCTGCAGCACGCCGGCGAGCAGCACGAGCGAGACGACGAGGGCCACCATCAGCTCGACCAGGCTGAAGCCCGCGCTACGGTTGGGTTGCAAGGGCTTCATGGGCGCACCTCCGTTACGAAGGAGCGGCTCGTCGGCGCAGTAGAGCCGCTGGTGTCGTCGCGCTCCTGCCAGGTGATGGTGACCTGGTAGCGCAGGCATGCGGTGCCGTCGTTCTGTACACAGTTGATCGCGCCGCGCCCGCCCGGCAGCAGGCCCTGTCCGCTTGCGCTCTGATCGCCCAGCGATCGGTCCCAGACATAAGCGTCGTAGGTGGCCATTTGCGTGGGCGTGCAGGCGGTGCCGTTTTCACAGAGTGTCGGTGGCGAGCCAGCCGAGGGATTGTTCACGTTGTTATATGCATTGGCAGCAACCCCGGCCCGGTTCGCGCGCATGCGGTCGGCGATATTATCGGCGGCGAAAGTGGCCTGGGTTCGAGCCGAAGACACCTGGGTATTGACGATGCTTACCGTCTGCAAGCCAAGCAGGCCAAGCAGGCCTATGGAAACGATCACGATCGTGACCAAGGCTTCCAGCAGGGTGAATCCGGCGTTATGAATAGGATGGTTCATCACGAGCCCCGGGCTTCCAGACGTTCGATACGTCCGCTGGTCGCGATACGGATTTGCGTGCTGTCGCTGGTGTCGTTGGAGGTGACGGTGAAGGTGCCGTTGCTCGTACGGGCGAAGCCGTTGGCATCGAAGACCACCGGTGTGCCGGTGCCGCGGCTGAAACCCACGTTAATGGTGCCGTCGAGGCGAGAATGCACGCGCAGGATATTGTCATTGGTCGCCGCGCTGGCGCCGGCCGCCGGCGCGAATATGATCCAGCCGTCGTTCCAACCGCCATTGCCGCAATTCGTCTGGTCCGAACTCGGACAAACATGGACCGGACGTCCACGCGTCACGGCTTCGCTCCGGGCGTAGTTGAAGTCGCCCACCAGGTCGTTCGCGTTTGCCGCGATCGTATTGCGCTGCACCATGCCCAGATAGGAGGGAATGGCGATCGCCAGCAGAATGGCGGCCACGGCGATGGTCACCAGCAGTTCCAGCAGGGTGAAGCCGCGGTTTGAGGTCGGAGCAGACGAACGCAGATTACGCATGATTGCAGTATCGGCGTTCCGAAGAGGTTTATTGCGGATGCGCCGACCGGCGTAAAAGAGGGGCCGATGAACGGCAGCGGCTGTCGCCGGCAAATCTCAGGTCGGTCGGCCATGGGTCGGTTTCGACCGGCCCGTCAACGCATGGGGGAATGCGTCATGAGAGGCCGATGGTGCCGGGGAGAGGAATCGAACCTCCGACCTACTAATTACGAATCAGTTGCTCTACCGACTGAGCTACCCCGGCTCCGAATTCGGCAAGGCGCGGATTATAGAGAAAGGTTTGCCCGCAAACAATGCTTGCTTTGACTGCAGGCGGTGCAGCACCGTCAACAATTGCAACGGATGGCGGGCCG